>DASWUI010000344.1:0-5126 GCA_036401715.1 Ramlibacter sp.
AAGTACGACGGGATGCATGGCCGATTCCCGGCCGGCACCGAGTTCCACGACCGCGACCAGCTCGATGCCGTGCAGCGCCGGCTGCGCGAGATGCCCGGCGTCACCGTGCTGATCTACGAGCAGACCTGCGCCGCGGAAAAGCGCCGCCGCCGCAAGAAGGGCGAGCTGGTGGACCCGGCACGGCGCGTGTTCATCAACGAGCGCGTGTGCGAAGGCTGCGGCGACTGCTCGGTGCAGAGCAACTGCGTGGCGGTGCAGCCGCTGGAAACGCCGCTGGGCCGCAAGCGCAAGATCGACCAGAGCAGCTGCAACAAGGACTACTCCTGCGCCAAGGGCTTCTGCCCCAGCTTCGTGGGCGTGCTGGGCGGGCAGCCGCGCAAGCGCGCCGGCGCGCTGGGCGGCGGCACGGCGGATTTCATGCGGCGCGTGGATGCGCTGCCGCGCCCGGCGCCGCACGCATGGACGGCGCCCTACGACCTGCTGGTCACCGGGGTCGGCGGCACCGGCGTGGTCACCGTGGGTGCGCTGGTCGCCATGGCCGCGCACCTGGAGGGCAAGAGCGCCAGCGTGCTGGACTTCATGGGCTTCGCGCAGAAGGGCGGCTCGGTGCTGAGCTTCGTGCGCTTCGCCGACGTGCCCGCGCGCCTGAACCAGGTCCGCATCGACACGCAGCAGGCCGATGCGCTGCTCGCCTGTGACCTGGTGGTCGGCGCCTCGCCCGATGCGCTGGCGACCGTGCGCCACGGCCGCACGCGCATCCTCGCCAACACGCACGAGGTGCCCGTGGCCGAGAGCCTGCGCAATCCCGATGCCGACCTGCGGGTGCCGCAGCTGCTGGAGAAGCTGCGCTTCGCCGCCGGTGCGGACCGGGTGGAAACGCTCGACGCGCAGGCGCTGGCGGAAGCCTTTCTCGGCGACTCGATCTTCTCCAACATCGTCGCGCTCGGCTCGGCCTGGCAGCGCGGACTGGTGCCGGTGAGCCTCGAGGCGCTGCTGCGCGCCATCGAGCTCAATGGCGTGGCCGTGGACAACAACAAGCTCGCCTTCTCGCTGGGCCGGCTGGCCGCGGCGGACCCGCAGGCGATCGCCGCGCTGCAGCGCGGCGAAGACCTGCAGCCCGCCGAGGCGGACACGCTCGACGCCCTCATCGCGCGGGCCGTGGCGCACCTGACGGCCTACCAGGACGCGCGCTATGCCGGCATGTACGCGGACTTCGTCGCGCGTGTGCGCGAACGCGAGCGTGCCGCCAGCCCCGCCCTCCCCTTCACCCGCGCCGTAGCGGAGGGTCTCCTCAAGCTGATGGCCTACAAGGACGAATACGAGGTCGCGCGCCTCTACACCGACGGCGCGTTCCAGCAGGCGCTGCGGCAGCAGTTCGAAGGCGACGTCGCGCTGGAGTTCTACATGGCGCCGCCGGTGATCAGCCGCGCCCGCGACGGCAGGCCGCCGCGCAAGGTGCGCCTGGGCGGATGGATGCTGCCCGCGATGAAGCTGCTGGCGCAGGGCCGCCGGCTGCGCGGCACGCCGCTGGACCTGTTCGGCCGCACGGCGGAGCGGCGGATGGAGCGGGAGCTGGTCGCGGACTACCGCGCGCGCATCGAGGCGATGCTGCCGGCGCTGAGCGCGGACCGGCTGAAGACGGCGGTGGAGATCGCCTCACTGCCGCTGCAGATGCGCGGCTTCGGGCACGTGAAGCTGGCGAACGTGGCGCTGGCGCGGGCGCGTGAAGCGGAGCTGCTGCACAGGTTCGACCCGGCGACCTATCCGCGGCCGGCGGTGGGGCGCGAGGCGGGGCAGATCCGGGGGATCCGGGTGACGGCTGCGGCCTGAGGGGCATGGATTGCGGGTCGAGCCCGCAACGACATGCACACGCGCCGGATTTCACAACGCGCGGAGCTTCTCCACCTTGTCGTCCCACCACGCCAGCTCCGGCTGCACGCCGCATCCCGCGAGCGCGTTCTGCGCCATGTGCTCCGGCGAACCGCTGCCGGGGATCACGCAGGTCACCGCCGGGTGGCTCAGCGCGAATTTCAGCAGCACCTGCGACCAGGTGGTGCAGCCGATCTCGCCGGCCCACGCCGGCAGCGGCTGGACAGCGAGCCGGCGCATCAGCCCGCCGCCGCCGAACGGGCGATTCACCAGCACGGCCACGCCGCGCTCCCGCGCGAGCGGCAGCAGCCGCTGCGCCGACTCCGGCTCCTGCACCGAGTAGTTGATCTGCAGGAAATCGAGCGGCTCGCCGCGCAGCACCTCCTCGACTTCCGCGTAGGCGGACGAGGTGTAGTGCGTGATGCCGATGTAGCGCACGCGTTCGTCGTCGCGCCACTCGCGCAGCGTGCGCAGGTGCACCTTCCAGTCCAGCAGGTTGTGCACCTGCATGAGGTCGACGGCGTCGCAGCGCAGCAGGCGGACCGACTCTTCCATCTGCCGGATACCGGCCTCGCGGCCCGTGGTCCACACCTTGGTGGCGACGAAGGCCTCCTCGCGCGTGTCGGCCTCGTCCATCACCTGCCCGACCGCGGCTTCCGCGCGGCCGTACATGGGCGAGCTGTCCACCACGCTGCCGCCGGCGTCGAACAGCGCCTTGAGCACACCCGGCAGCCGCGCGAATTCGCCGGTGCCGGGCACGCGGTCGAACCCCATGTAGGTCCCGCAGCCGACCACCGGCAGGGGCTCGCGGCTGGCGGGAATGGGGCGGGTGCGCATCTGCTCGACATCCATGGGTGCTCCTCCACCCCGCAGTATGGCCCGCCTCAGGTCCGCGGAATGCTGCCTTTCGTTTCCGGTGCGGCCAGGAAGTCGAAGTCGACCCCCTTGTCGGCCTGCGTCACGGTGGTCAGGAACAGCTTGCGGTAGCCGCGGGTCGCGCTCGGCACGTCCACCGGCTGCTCCTGCGCGCGCCTGGCCAGCTCGGCATCGGACACCAGCAGGCTGATCTCGCGCTGGCTCACCGACAGCCGGATGCGGTCGCCGTTGCGCACGTGGGCGAAGGGCCCGCCGATGGCCGACTCGGGCGTGACGTGCAGCACGATGGTGCCGAACGCCGTGCCGCTCATGCGCCCGTCCGAGATGCGCACCATGTCCTTCACGCCCTGGCGCGCCAGCTTGCGCGGCAGCGGGATGTAGCCCGCCTCCGGCATGCCCGGCGCGCCCTTGGGGCCGATATTCTTCAGCACCAGGATGTCGTCGGCGGTGACGTCGAGGTCGTCGCTGTCGATCCGTTTCGCGAGGTCCTCCAGGCCTTCGAACACCACGGCCCGGCCTTCGTGCTCCATCAGCCGGGGATCGGCCGCGGACTGCTTGATGATCGCGCCGCCGGGCGCCAGGTTGCCCTGCAGCACCGCGATGCCGCCTTGCGGGTAGATCGGGTTGTCGCGCGTGCGCACCACGTCCTGCCTGAAGGAGGGACTGGCGCGTTCCAGTTCCTCGCCCAGCGTGCGGCCGGTGACGGTGAGCGCGTCCAGGTGCAGCAGCGGCTTGAGTTCGCGCAGCAGCGTGGTCATGCCGCCCGCCGCGTCGAAGTGCTCCATGTAGTGCTGCCCGGAAGGCTTCAGGTCCAGCAGCACCGGCGTCTCGCGTCCCATGCGGTCCAGTGCCTTGAGGTCCACCTCGAAGCCGAGGCGGCCGGCGACCGCCGTGAGGTGCACGATGGCATTGGTGGAGCCGCCGATGGCCAGCAGCACGCGCATCGCGTTCTCGAAGGCCTTCTCGGTCAGGATCTTGTCGATGGTCAGCCGGCTCTTCGCCATCTGCACCGCCACCGTACCGGTGTGCTCCGCAACGCGCATGCGCGCCGCGGTCACGGCCGGCGGCGACGCGCCGCCCGGCACCGTCATGCCCAGCGCCTCGGCGATGCAGGCCATGGTGCTCGCCGTGCCCATCACCGAGCAGGTGCCGATGCTGGGCACGAGCTGGTTGTTGACGTCGGCGATCTCCTGCTCGTCGATCTCCTCGGCGCGGAACTTGGCCCAGTAGCGGCGGCAGTCGGTGCAGGCACCGACGGTTTCGCCGCGGTGCGAACCGGTGAGCATGGACCCCGTGATCAGCTGGATCGCCGGCAGGCCGGCCGAGGCCGCACCCATCAGCTGCGCCGGCACCGTCTTGTCGCAGCCGCCGATCAGCACGACGGCGTCCATCGGCTGCGCCCGCAGCATCTCCTCGGTGTCCATGGACATGAGGTTGCGCAGGTACATGCTGGTGGGCGCCGCGAAGCTCTCGCCGATCGAGATGGTCGGGAACTTCACCGGCAGGCCGCCCGCCAGCATGATGCCGCGCTGCACGGCTTCCACCAGCTGCGGCATGTTGCCGTGACAGGGGTTGTAGCCGCTGCCGGTGTCCGTGATGCCGATCACCGGGCGGTCGAGCGCGGTGTCGGTCAGGCCCGCGCCCTTGATGAAGGCCTTGCGCAGGAACAGGGAGAACCCGGCGTCACCGTAGTTGGTGAGGCCCTTCTTCATCCCGCCGGAATCGTTCGATTGGGTCATCTTTCGCTCAGTCTGCCTTCACGCCGGTCTCGTCGATCACCTTGGACCACTTGGAGACTTCGGCATTCAGGCGCTTGGTGGCATCGGGCAGGGTCTGGGGCGGCAGCGTGTACACGCCCTGCTGCAGGAATTGTTCCTTCGCCGCCGGGTCCTGCATGATTTTGCCGATTTCGGCGTTCAGTTTCGCGAGGATGTCCGCCGGGGTGCCCGCCGGCGCCATCACGCCGAAGGTGGACACCACCTCGAAGCCCTTCCAGCCCGACTCCTCGACGGTCGGCACGTCCGGCAGCATCGAGATGCGCTGCGGCGTGGTGACCGCCAGCGCGCGCAGCTTGCCCGCCTTGATCTGCTGCAGGGCCGCCGGCACGGTTTCCGCCGCCATCAGCACCTGGCCACCGACGAGGTCGGTCATGGCCGGGCCGCTGCCCTTGTAGGGCACGTGGATCATGTCGGCGCCGCTCTGCACGCGGAACATCTCGACGGCCATGCGCTGCGGCGCGCCGGCACCCGAGGAGGCGTAGGTCAGCTTCTGCGGGTTGGCCTTGGCGAAGCTCACCAGCTGCTGGAAGCTCGTCGCCTGCACCGACGGATGCACCACGAACACCAGAGGCACGTAGCCCACCACCTGCACGGCGGTCAGGT
>DASWUI010000345.1:0-5276 GCA_036401715.1 Ramlibacter sp.
GAGGGCCGTCTCCTCGTCCAGCCCCTTCACCGGCCAGGAGGGTGCATGGCGGCCTGCCAGGCATTCGCGTCCCGGCGAGAGCCCGGCCCGCGCGTGCAGCACCCAGCCGCAGGATTGCAGGTCGCGGCCCACCGCATCGGCGGCGAGTTCGCTCGCGAGCGTCGCATCGCGCCGGCACAGGCGCGTCATGGCCTTGAGGGTGTCCGGGTCCGGCGCGTTGCCTGCGAGGAACACGCTGTCGGCGCGGAAGGACTGCTCACGCAGCATTGCCTGCGCCTCGCCCACGCACAGCGTCAGCAGCACGTGGCCGTCCTCGAAGGACAGGCGATGGAAGCCGGGCAGCAGGCCGTTCCACTGGCTGGCCAGCGCATCGGCCAGCGGCTGCAGCGCGGGATAGGTCGCGACGCCCTGCAGCAGGTCGTGCAGGGACGGCGGCGAAGGATCGGTCGCGGCGTAGTGCAGCAGGCGGGGCCGCCGCGGATCGCTGCGCCACGCATGCCAGGTGGCCAGGAAGTTCAGCCCGCTGCCGAAAGCGGTGTCCAGCACGCGCCACTGCGGCCGCCCGGCCCACGCCGCGGGCAGGCCGCAGCCTTCCAGGAACACGTGCGTTGCCTGCTGGAGGGCGCCGGTGGCGGCGCTCACGGGATCAGTTCGAGGGCGGGACGTAGCCGGCGGCCTGGTCGGCCCCGCTCCCGAAGAAGTGGTTTTCCATCTGCCGCTTCAGGTACTCGCGGGCGCGCTGGTCCGCCAGGTTCAGCCGGTTCTCGTTGACCAGCATGGTCTGGTGCTTCAGCCACTGCTGCCAGGCTTCCTTGCTGACGTTTTCGTAGATGCGCTTGCCCAGTTCGCCGGGATAGGGAGGGAAATCGAGGCCTTCGGCTTCGCGGCCCAGTTTGATGCAGTTGACGGTGCGTGCCATGTGGCGCCTCTGGGGGACGGGGTACGTCGGATTAGCTTATGCGGATAAGGAACTGAATTCTCTGTCGTTCCCGTTCAGCTCGGGGGCTCCCAGAATGCGCCGCACCCGAACAGCGACGCATCCCATGAGCCTTCGCCGCGACTTTATCAAGATTCCCCTGGCCATCGCCGCTGCCGGGGCGATGGGCCTGGCCGGACTGCCGTCGATCGCGCAGCCGCTGCAGTTGCTCAACGTCTCCTACGACCCCACGCGCGAGCTGTACGCCGAGCTGAACCAGGCGTTCGCCAAGTACTGGAAGGCCAGGACCGGGCAGGACATCGCCGTCAAGCAGTCGCACGGCGGCTCGGGCAGGCAGGCCCGTTCCGTCATCGACGGCCTGCAGGCCGACGTGGTGACGCTGGGCCTCGGTGGCGACATCGACGCGCTCGCGAACAAGGGCGGGTGGGTCGCGAAGGACTGGCAGAAGCGCCTGCCCCGCAACGCCTCGCCCTACACCTCGACCATCGTGCTGGTGGTGCGGCAGGGCAACCCCAAGGGCATCCGCGACTGGGACGACCTGGCCCGGCCCGGCATCGGCGTGATCACGCCCAACCCCAAGACCTCGGGTGGCGCGCGCTGGAACTACCTGGCGGCCTGGGAATACGGCAGGCGCAAGTACGGCAGCGAGGCCAAGGCCAGGGAGTTCGTGGCGAGGCTCTACGCCAACGTGCCCGTGCTGGACACCGGCGCGCGCGGTTCTTCCATCACCTTCGCGCAGCGCAACCAGGGCGACGTGTTCATCTCCTGGGAGAACGAGGCCCGGCTGCTGGAGAAGGAGTTCGGGGGCAAGGTGGACATCGTGTACCCCTCGCTTTCCATCGTGGCGGAGCCGCCGGTGGCGGTGGTGGACCGCAACGTGGACCGCAAGGGCACGCGCGCCGTGGCCGAGGAGTACCTGAAGTACCTGTACACCGAAGAGGGGCAGGACATCATCGCCAGGAACTTCTACCGGCCCGCGGTTTCGCGCCAGGCGCAGGCGAAGTACGCGAAGCAGTTCCCCGCGCTGAACCTGTTCACCATCGACCAGGCCTTCGGCGGCTGGGCCGGCGCGGACAGGGAGCACTTCGCCGACGGCGGGAGCTTCGACCAGATCTACACGCGGAAAATGGGCAGCCGCTGACAGTCCCGCGCGGGGCGGCGTCCCACCATGGGTCCTGAACGAGAACAGGAGATCCATGATGACCTACCGCATCGCCGTGATCGTCGGCAGCCTGCGCCGCGAGTCCTTCAACCGGCAGCTCGCCGACACCCTGGCGCGGCTGGCGCCGCAGCAGCTGCAGTTCGTGCCGGTGCGCATCGACGACCTGCCGCTGTACAACCAGGACGACGATGCCAGCCAGGCCGAGCCGGTGCGGCGGCTGAAGAACGAGATCGCGCAGTCGCAAGGCGTGCTGTTCGTGACGCCGGAGTACAACCGCTCGATCCCCGGCGTGCTGAAGAACGCGATCGACCACGCGTCGCGCCCCTACGGGCAGAGCGCGTGGGGCGGCAAGCCGGCGGCGGTGATCGGGATCTCCATCGGCTCCATCGGCACCGCGCTGGCGCAGCAGCACCTGCGCAACATCCTGGCCTACCTGGACATGCCCACGCTGGGGCAGCCCGAGATGTTCCTCCAGAACAAGCCCGGGCTGCTGGAGAGCGAGGAGACGAAGCAGTTCCTGCAGAAATTCCTGGAGCGCTTCGCGCAATGGGTTCGGCACCACAACGATGCCGTCGCCAACCGCTGATCCGCCCACGTCATCGCGGCCCCGGGCCGCCATCCGCGGACGCGCTCAGGCGCGCAGCGCGGCCCGCCCCTCGTTCGCCGCTTCGCCCACGTGCGCCTGGATGTCGGCATCGGCGGCGGCGATGCCGTTGGCCTTCGCTGCGTCGCCCATGGCCATGCCCTCGGCGCGCACGAAGCGCACGTCCGTGATGCCGAAGAAGCCCAGCACCGCCTTCAGGTAGCTCTCCTGGTGGTCCAGGAAGCCCAGCGCCGGAGTGCCGGCATAGGCGCCGCCGCGGCTGGAAGCCACGATCACGGTCTTGCCGCCGGCCAGGCCCACCGGGCCGGTTTCCGTGTACTTGAAGGTGCGGCCGGCCTGCGCGATGCGGTCGATCCAGGCCTTCAGCTGGCTGGGGATCGTGAAGTTGTACATGGGCGCGCCCATCACCACCACGTCGGCGGCGAGGAACTGGGCCAGCAGCCGCTCGGTCAGCGCGTTCTCGCGCTTCTGCGCATCGGTGAGGCTGTCGGCGTCCAGGCCCAGGCGAAAGCCGAGCGAATCCAGGTTCAGGTGCGACGGCGCATCGGCCGCCAGGTCGAGGTACTCGACGATGGTGCCGGGATGGCTGGCCTGCCACTGCGCCACGGTGCGGCGGGTGAGTTCGCGGGAGACGGACTGGCCGCCCAGGGGCTGGAATCGATGTGCAGCAGTTTCAAGGTTCTTCTCCGGTGTTGCCGGCCGCCTCGCAGCCGTGAGCAATGATTGTGGGGATGCATCGATTCATTGATAAGCCGGCAATTTCGGGATAGATTGTTCCATCCGTAGGACGAATCGACCCATGCAGGACCTCAACGACATGCTCTTTTTCGCCGAGGTCGTGGACCGCGGCGGCTTCGCGGCGGCCGGCCGGGCCCTGAACGTGCCCAAGTCCAGGCTCTCGCGCCGCGTGGCCGACCTGGAAAGCCGCCTGGGGGTGCGCCTGCTGCAGCGGACCACCCGCAAGCTGTCGCTGACGCAGGCCGGCGAGATCTACCACCGGCACTGCGTGGCGATGCGCGAGCAGGCGGAGGCCGCGGACGAGGCGGTCGCGCACGTGCAGACGGAGGCGCGCGGCACCGTTCGCATGACCTGTCCCGTCACGCTCGCCCAGACGACGATCGGCCCGGTGCTGCCCCGGTTCCTCGCCGCCCACCCGCAGGTGCGCATCGACATGCTGATCACCAACCGGGTGATCGACCTGGTGCAGGAAGGAGTGGACGTCGCGCTGCGGGTGCGCAGCAACCTCGACGACAGCGGCAGCCTCGTGGCGAAGAACCTCGGCGAGACGAAGGGCGTGCTGGTCGCGAGCCCGCAGCTGTTGCAGCGCTTCGGCGCGCCGGAAGGCGTCGAGTCCCTGCGCAACCTGCCCACCGTGGCGATGTCGGCGGCGGACGGACGCGCGAGCTGGCACCTGCTGGGCCCGCGGGCCGCCGAATTCGACCTGCAGCACCGCCCCGTGTACACCGCCGACGACCTGCTCACGCTCAAGTTCGCCGTGCTCCACGGCACCGGCATGTGCGTGCTGCCGGATTACCTGTGCAGCGAGGAACTGCGCCGGGGCGAGCTGGTGCCCGTGCTGCCCGGTTGGGCGCCGCGCGTGGCCATGGTGCTGGCCGTGTATCCCTCGCGCCGCGGCATGGTGCCCGCGGTGCGGCGGCTGCTGGATTTCCTGGGCGCCAACGTCGTAGGGGAGCGAATCGTGCCGGCCGCCTAGGGCCGGCGGCCGGGGACCCTGGCCGCGGGCTGCGCGGCTTCGCTCACCGGGCCTTCCGGCGTGCCGCCGCTGGCCTGCATCTCCGCGTGCTGGTACACGTCCAGGTACTGCATGGCGCTGTCCTGCCAGCCGAAGTTCCGCGCCATGCCGTTGGCCTGGATGCGCCGCCAGCGCTGCGGCTCGCGCCACGTGCGCAGCGCGCGGGCCATCGCGTCGTCGAAGCCCGCGGGATCGCAGGCATTCATCACGAAGCCGGTGCCGTGCGCCGGATCCGCGCTGGCGTCGGTGACCGAGTCGAGCAGGCCGCCCACGGGCGCGACGACGGGCGGGGTGCCGTAGGCCTGGCTGTACATCTGGTTGAGGCCGCAGGGCTCGAAGCGCGAGGGCATCAGGAAGGCATCGGCGCCGGCTTCGATCAGGTGCGCCAGGCCTTCGTCGAAGCCCAGCGTGACGGCTACCTGCTTCGGGTGCTTCCCGGCCGCGTCCTTGAGTGCCTGCTGCAGGCCGGGCTCGCCCTGGCCCAGCACCACCAGCTGCATGCCGGAAGCGAGCATGCGCGGCAGGGCGCCCAGCACCAGGTCGATTCCCTTCTGCGGCGTGAGCCGGCTGACCACGGCCAGCAGCATGGCGCCCTTGTCGCTGGGCAGGCCCACCCGGGCCTGCAACGCGGTCTTGCACGACGCCTTGCCCTGCAGCTTCCCGCGCGAGAAGTGGTAGGGCAACAGCGGGTCCGTGGCCGGGTTCCACAGCTTGTCGTCGATTCCGTTGAGGATGCCGCGCAGGCGCGAGGCGCGCGCCCGCAGGATGCCGTCGAAGCCCACCCCATGCGCCGGGGTCTGGATCTCACGGGCATAGCTCG
>DASWUI010000346.1:0-2010 GCA_036401715.1 Ramlibacter sp.
GGTGCTCATGCCGGCTACAGGTGCGCGGTGAATTCCGGCGGGCTGCCCCAGCGGTCGTGCATGCCGTCCACGCAGGTGACCGGGATGCGCGCGAGCTCTTCCTCGGGGATGCCTTCGAGGCAGCCGATGTTCACGCCGATCATCTTGCCGATGGGCGTGTCGTTGCCGATGCCGAAGGGGCGCACGCCGCAGCGCCGGCAGAACAGGTGCTGGTTCTTGCGCGAGTTGAACAGGTATTCCGTGAGCTCCCCCTCGCCCTTGAGCAGCCGGAAGCCCTCGGGGCGGGCCACCGCCGGCCAGAAGCGGGTGCGCCGGCAGATGGAGCAGTTGCAGCGGTAGCTGCCTTCGGCGAGGTCGAGGTCGGCCTCGAAGCGCACGGCGCCGCAATGGCAGGCGCCGCGATAGGTCTTCCGTGTCATCTCGCGCTCCTTCGCTGGACCGGTCGGACGGGAGGGGCGGACCCATTATCCGTCCGCCGGCGGGTCGCGCGATGCCACGGCTGTCGAGCCGGCCGCTCAGCCTTCGCGATCGAGGGCCGCGAGCACGTAGCCGAACAGCTCGCTGGCGCGGTTCGTGCAGCCGAGGGCACCGCGCTTGAGCGCCTCGGCGCGGTACGAGGCGGCGCGCGCGCCGGCGTAGATCACGAAGGGCACGCGGTTGCCGGCGGAGCGCAGCTTCTGCAGCAGGGTGAAGCCGGCTTCCGCATCCGGGGCACGACCCATGTCCGAAATGACCACGTCGAAGTTCTGCCGCGAGACCTTCTCCAGCGCTTCCTCGGTGGACGTGGCGAGCACGAAGCGCACCCCCAGGGCTTCCAGCGACTGGCGCTCGTACACGTTGTTGTCGGGCTTGTCGTCCACCCAGAGAGCCCACGCCCCGCTGGCCCGGCGCATGGTGCGGCGGTCCAGCTGCGCGACCGCCGTGGCCGCCTCCCTGGCGTCGCGCGCCGCGCTTTCCGGGCTGGACGCCGCATCGGGCCGTGCCACCGAAGCGGCCACCAGCGCCGCCGCCGCTTCCTGCTTGCGCTTGGCGGTGGCCTCGAAGCCGCCGCCCTTGAAGGTGAACTCCCCGAGCGAGGAGAAGAACTCCTTGAGCGAGGGGCCGAAGCGCACCAGGATGAAGGCGAGCAAGGCGGGCCAGACCAGCACGCCTATCAGTTTCGTGAGGGCCTCGATCAGCTTGACGGTGTCATCGACGCTCACGGGTTCCTCCTGCGGCTGCCCTGCGCTGCGCGCGAGTATGCATCGCCGGCGGCCGCCGGTCCCGCGCGCCCGTCAGACCCGGTGGCACACCGCGCACAGCACCTGGGTGCTCACGCGCAGGTACATGTTGGGCTCCGGGGGCGGCGCCGCATCGCCATGCTCGCGATGGCAGGAGGCGCATTCGATGGTCCCGGCCAGGCCGAAGAGCTGGACCTCGTCGAGGTCGACGGCGCCGTTGCCGTTGCGGTCGAAGAAGATGATGTCGCCCACCAGGGCCGTCGGGCGAAGGTAGTCCGGGTTCTGCGGCGGGGGATAGGCGATGCCGGTGGGATGCTGCCGCGCCGGCAGGGCGAAGTATTCGAAGAAGTCCTTGGCGCCGGAGTCCGGCGCCGGATCCAGGTGGCACATCGCGCAGTCCACGTACGCCCCATGGGCACCGCCCGTGGAGACCAGCCCCAGAAGCGAGGCCAGCACGCAGGCACCGGCCAGCTTCACTCCCCGCCACGCGTTCTTGTTCATGTGGCAGCCCCCCTCTCGCGCGGAATTCTAGTGGCGGGGTTGTGCGGTGCAGCAGTGCGTTCCGGGCGGCGCGATGGCTTTGCAGTGAAGGTTGCGTTAGGTCAACGGCGTCAACGGCCGGCAGCGGAGCGGCCGTGCGGACCCGCGGCGCGCCTCACGCCCGCCCCGCGCACTTCGATCCGCACTTCGTCGGCGACGCGGCCGCTGGCGTCCACCAGTTGCAGGACGTGCCGGCCGGGCCAGGGCAGCCAGGCGGCCTCCGCGCCGCGCGCCAGTTCCTTGCCGTCCA
>DASWUI010000347.1:0-1646 GCA_036401715.1 Ramlibacter sp.
GCGAGCTCGGCGGGCGGGCGCGCACGAAGGACACCGCCATCGCGCGGAAGAAGGCCTCGCCGACCAGCGCCTGCACCACCGGGAAGGTATCCGCCAGCGCATCGGCCAGCGAGGCCACCACGCTGTTGCGGTGGACGGCGAAGCGCCGCGCCGGATCGGAGCCGTTCCAGGCCCGCAGGCCGCCGGGACAGGGAAGCTGCGCATCGAGCAGCGCCCGCGCGAAGGACTTCATGCGCACACTCCCGCTTCCTGCGCGTGCTCGCGCGTGCCTGCCAGCACCTGCCGTGCCTTCAGCGCCTCGTCGCGCAGCACCGGCCAGGCGGGCACCTCGTTGTCCCATTCGAGCAGCGTCGGCAAGGGCCCGGTCCGTTCGATCACGCGGCGGTACAGCGCCCACACGGCCGCGTCGACCGCGGCGCCGTGGGTGTCGACCAGCAGCACGGCGCCGTGCGCATCGCGGTCGCGCGCGAAGCCGGCCAGGTGGATCTCGCCGACCGCGTGCAGCGGCAGCGCGGCGATGAAGTCCCAGGCATCGCCGCCGCGGTTGACGGCGGACACGTGTGCGTTGTTCACGTCCAGCAGCAGGCCGCAGCCGGTGCGCCGCACCACCTCGCCCAGGAACTGCGCCTCCGAAAGCGTGGAAGCCTCGAACGCGAAGTAGGTGGAGGGGTTCTCCAGCAGCAGCCGGCAACCCAGGTGCTCCTGCGCCTGGTGCACATGCGAGCACACGCGCGCCAGGGTGCGCGCGTCGTAGGGCAGCGGCAGCAGGTCGTTGAGGAAGACGCCGCCGTGGCTGGACCACGCGAGGTGCTCGGAGAAGGCGGCCGGCCGGAAGCGCGCGACCAGGCGCGCCAGCCGGTCCAGGTGCGCGCGGTCCAGCGGATCCTCACCGCCCAGGCCGAGCGCGACGCCGTGCAGCGACAGCGGGTAGTACTCGCGCACGCGCTCCAGGTGCCGCGGGAACGGGCCGCCCTCGACCATGTAGTTCTCCGCGTGCACCTCGAAGAAGCCGAGCGGCGGGCGCTCGCGCAGCACGTCGGCGACGTGCCGCGGCTTCAGCCCGGCGCCTGCCCCCGCGGGCAGGCCGGCGCCAGCAGCGCCCCCCATGTCAGGCCTTCTTTTCCTTGAACTGCATGAGCATGCCGTGCCCGGTGGGCGAGGTCCGGGACATCATCTTCTCGCAGGTGCCCTTGGGCACGTAGGACCAGGCGTTGCCCTGGTGGTCCATCTTCGACGTGCCGGCGCACGTGGTGCCCGCGCCCGCCGCGCAATCGTTCTTGCCCTTCATGGCGACGCCGTAGCACTTCTCCTTTTCCATCTCCATCTGCTGGGCGGCGGCCGGCAGGGCGGAAAAGGCGGTGGCGAGGGCGATGGCAAGCGCAGCGGTGGGCAACGCGTGGACGGTCTGGCTCATGGAACACTCCGTAGGGTGGTTGGTCGGGGCGGACCCGCGAGGGCCCGCACCTGCCATTCGCCGCCCGCACGCGCGGGTTACGCGCTCGCCGACGAACGGCAAGCGTCAGCCGCCGTGCTCGACGACGAAGACGTTCCAGGAGCCGGGCTTGAGCCGCGCGTGCACCTCGCCTTCCGACGCCCGCACTTCCGCATGCCGCCGCGGCGCCACCGCATCGGGCGCGGCGGCCGTG
>DASWUI010000348.1:0-5983 GCA_036401715.1 Ramlibacter sp.
AGCAGCTCGGGCGGGCCGACGCCGCTGTCGGCGGTGGCGCGCATCACGGAACGGCGCGCGCCGCTGCAGGTCACGCATGTGGCGCAGTACCCGGCGGCCACCATCGGCTTCGACACCGCGCCCGGCGTCGCGCTGGGCAGCGCCGTCGACACGATCCGCGGCGTGCTGGACGAGATGCAGCTGCCGGCGACGGTGAGCGTCACCTTCCTGGGCGCCGCCGGTGCCTACGAGTCGTCGCTGAGCAACCAGCTGTGGCTGATCCTGGCGGCGGTGGTCTGCGTCTACATCGTGCTGGGCGTGCTGTACGAGAGCTACGTGCACCCGCTGACCATCCTGTCCACGCTGCCCTCGGCGGGGGTCGGCGCCTTGCTGATGCTGATGATCGCCGGGCAGCCGCTGGGGGTGATCGGCATCATCGGCATCATCCTGCTGATCGGCATCGTCAAGAAGAACGCGATCATGATGATCGACTTCGCGCTGGACGCCGAGCGCGAGGAGGGCAAGCCGCCGCGCGAGGCGATCCACCAGGCGGCGCTGCTGCGCTTCCGCCCGATCATCATGACCACGCTGGCCGCGCTGTTCGCGGCGGTGCCGCTGATGCTGGGCTGGGGCGAGGGCGCCGAACTGCGGCGGCCGCTGGGCATTGCGATCTTCGGCGGGCTGGTGCTGAGCCAGTTGCTGACGCTGTTCACGACGCCGGTGATCTACCTGGGATTCGACAGCCTGGGGAGGCGGTGGCGGCACCAGCATGGCTCCCGGGTCGAGCCCGGGATGACAACGAGCGGACACGCCCAGGGAAGGACGCCATGACATGTCTTTGCGGGCTCGACCCGCAATCCACCGCGCGGCAGCCGTGAACCTCTCCGCCCCCTTCGTCCGCCGCCCCGTCGGCACCGTCCTGCTCACCGTCTGGCTCGCCCTCGCCGGCATCGCCGCGTTCTTCAACCTGCCGGTGGCTTCGCTGCCGCAGGTGGACTACCCGGTGATCTCGGTGTCGGCCAACCTGCCGGGCGCCAGCCCGCGGACCATGGCCACCAGCGTCGCCACGCCGCTGGAGCGGCGCCTGGCCACCATCGCCGGCGTCAACGAGGTCACCTCCAACAGCGGCAACGGCAGCGCGCGCGTCACGCTGCAGTTCGACATCAACCGCGACATCGACGCCGCCGCGCGCGAGGTGCAGGCGGCGATCAACGCCTCGCGCAGCGACCTGCCGTCCACGCTGCGCAGCAACCCGACCTACCGCAAGGCGAATCCCTCGGCCGCCCCGGTGATCATCCTGGCGCTGACCTCGCCTTCGCGCAGCCCCGGGCAGATCTACGACGCGGTGTCCAACATCGTGCAGCAGAAGATCGCGCAGGTGCCGGGTGTCGGCGACGTGGAGCTGGGCGGCGGCTCGCAGCCGGCGGTACGCGTCGAGCTGATCCCCTTTGCGCTCAACCGCTATGGCATCGCCATGGAGGACGTGCGCGCCGCCCTGCAGGCGGGAACCGCCAACCGGCCCAAGGGCGACGTCGAGGTCGACGGCCAGCGGCTGCAGATCTACACCGGCACCGGCATGGCCCACGGCGGCAAGGCGGCCTCGGACTACCGCAACCTGGTGGTCGCCTGGCGCGACGGTGCCGCGGTGCGGCTGGCCGACGTCGCCGAGGTCAGCGACGGGGTCGAGAACATCAACACCATGGGCCTGTTCAACGGCCGGCCGGCCGTGATCGTGCTGGTCACGCTGCAGGCGGGCGCCAACGTGATCGAGACGGTGGACGGGGTGCGGGCGCTGCTGCCCTCGCTGCAGGCCGCGCTGCCGCAGGACATCGCGCTGGAGGTGGCCTCCGACCGCACGCACTCGATCCGGGCTTCGCTGCACGAGGTGGAGGTGACGCTGGGCATCTCCATCCTGCTGGTGGTGCTGGTGGTGAGCCTGTTCCTGCGCAGCGCGCGCGCCACCTTCATCCCGGCGGTCGCCACCATCGTCTCGCTGCTGGGGACCTTCGGGGTGATGCACCTGCTGGGCTTCTCGCTCAACAACCTGTCGCTGATGGCGCTGACGGTGGCCACCGGCTTCGTGGTGGACGACGCGATCGTGGTGCTGGAGAACACGGCGCGCCACATCGAGGCCGGCATGGACCGCTTCCAGGCGGCTTTGCGCGGCGCCCGCGAGGTGGGTTTCACCGTGCTGTCGATCAGCCTGTCGCTGGTGGCCGTGTTCATCCCGCTGCTGTTCATGGGCGGGCAGGTGGGGCGGCTGTTCCGCGAGTTCGCCGTCACGCTGTCGGCGGCGGTGATGATCTCGCTGCTGATCTCGCTGACGACCACGCCCATGATGTGCGCGTGGCTGCTGCGGCGCGACGCGCACGAGCGCCCCCAGGGCCGCGTGGGCCGCGCGCTGGAGCGCGGCTTCGGCTGGCTGCAGAAGTCCTACGAGGTGAGCCTGGACTGGGCGCTGGCCGCCCGCTGGCTGGTGCTGCTGATCCTGGTGCTGGTGATCGCGCTCAACGGCTTCCTGTTCGTGCGCATCCCCAAGGGCTTCTTCCCGCAGCAGGACACGGGGCAGATCCAGGGCGGCATGCGCGCGGACCAGAGCATCTCCTTCCAGGCCATGCAGGACAAGATGCGGCAGCTGGTGGACATCATCCGCAGCGACCCCGCGGTGGACACCGTGGTGGGCTTCACCGGCGGCGGCCGCGCCGGCGGCGGCTTCATGTTCGTCAACCTCAAGCGCGGCGAGAACGCCGAGCGCGGCCAGGCGGTGATCGCCCGGCTGCGGCCGCAGCTGGCGCGCGTGACCGGCATCAGCCTGTTCCTCAACCCGGTGCAGGACCTGCGCATGGGCGGGCGCCAGTCCAACAGCACCTACCAGTACACGCTCAAGAGCGACAACGAAGCGGACCTGAAGGTCTGGGCGCAGCGGCTCGCCGAGGCCATGAAGCGGCAGCCGGCGCTGGTGGACGTGGACACCGACCAGCAGGAGAACGGGGTCGAGACCTTCGTGGAGGTCGACAAGGAGACGGCCACGCGCCTGGGCATCACCTCGCGCGACGTGGACAACGCGCTGTACAACGCCTTCGGCCAGCGGCAGGTGGCGACCATCTACGACGAGGTCAACCAGTACCGGGTGATCATGCAGATGGCGCCGCGCTACATCCGCAGCCCGGAGGCGCTCAAGGACGTGTACGTGCCGGCGCGCGGCACCGGGGCGCCCACGGACCTCGCCGCCACGCTGACCCCCTCCACGACCCCCACCGGGACGGCGACCGCCGCCACGACCCCCACCTCCGCCAATCCTTCGCTGCGCGATGCCTCCACCGGGCAGGCCGTGAGCGCCACGCCCGCCAGCATGGTGCCGCTGTCGGCGATCGCGCGCTTCTACGAGCGGCCCACCGCGACCTCCATCAGCCACCAGGACGCGGAGCTGGCCACCACCATCTCCTACAACCTCGCCGAGGGCGCGACGCTGGCCGACAGCCAGGAGGCGGTGCGCGCCGCCGAGGCCGAGATCCGCATGCCGATCAACGTCCGCGGCAGCTTCCAGGGCACCGCGCGCCAGGCGCAGCAGACCAGCCAGGACCAGCCGCTGCTGATCCTGGCGGCCATCGTCGTGATCTACATCGTGCTGGGCGTGCTCTACGAGAGCCTGGTGCACCCGGTCACGGTGCTGTCCACGCTGCCCTCGGCGGGCGTGGGCGCGGTGCTGGCGCTGCTGCTGGCCAAGATGGAGTTCTCCATCATGGCGCTGATCGGCCTGTTCCTGCTGATCGGCATCGTCAAGAAGAACGCGATCCTGATCATCGATTTCGCTCTGGACGCCGAGCGCTCGCGCGGCCTCGCGCCCTACGACGCGGTGCGCGAGGCCTGCCTGCTGCGCTTCCGCCCCATCCTCATGACCACCATGGCGGCGATCCTGGGCGCCCTGCCGCTGGCCATCGGCTTCGGCGAAGGCGCCGAGCTGCGCCGGCCGCTGGGCATCACCATCGTCGGCGGGCTCATCGCCAGCCAGGTGATCACGCTGCTCACCACGCCCGTGGTCTACCTGCTGATGGACAGGCTGCGCCGCCGCAGCCCGCTGGAGCGCCAGCTCTCGCGCCACGGCGATGCCATGCAAACCACCTGAACCCGGAATGAAACTGCGACCCTTCTCGATGCCCCTCCTGCCGCTGCTGCTGGCCGCGCTGGTCCTGGCCGGCTGCGCCAACCTCGCGCCGAAGTACGACCTTCCCGCCGTGGACACGCCGGTGGCCTTCAAGGAAGGCCGCGGCGCCTGGGTGCCGGCCGCCCCCGCCGACACGCTGGAGCGGGGCGCCTGGTGGGAGCTGTTCGACGACCCGGTGCTCGACGGGCTGGCGTCGCAGGTGGAGGTGTCCAACCAGAACGTGGCCGCGGCGGTGGCCGCCTATGCGCAGGCGAGGGCGCTCACGCGCGAGCAGCGTGCCGCCCTGTTCCCGCGCGTGGACCTCGACCAGTCGCAGCGCGTTACCGGCGGCGGCGGCGACACGCCCACCCGCAGGACCTACCAGACCAACATCGGCGTGAGCTGGGAGCCGGACGTGTTCGGCCGGCTGCGCAACGCGGTCACGAGCGCCCGGGCCGGCGAGCAGATCGCCGAAGCGGACCTCGCGGCCGCGCGGCTGGCGGCGCAGGGCGAGCTCGCCGTCAACTACTTCGGCCTGCGCGAGGCCGACGTGCTGCGCGCCCTGCAGGCCGAGACCCTGGCGGGCTACCAGCGCAGCCTGCAGATCACGCGCAACCGCTACGAAGCCGGGGTGGTGGCCCGCACCGACGTGCTGCAGGCCGAAAGCCAGCTCGCCAACAGCCAGGCGGACCTGCTGACGCTGGAGCGGCAGCGGGCGACCTTCGAGCACGCCATCGCCGTGCTGGTGGGCAAGGCGCCGGCCCACTTCAGCGTCGCGCCGGATCCCAGGTGGAGCGTGAAGGTGCCGGCGATCCCGCCGGAGGTCCCCAGCACGGTGCTGCAGCGCCGGCCGGACATCGCGGCGGCCGAACGCCGCGTGGCGCAGGCGAATGCGCGCATCGGCATCGAGCGCGCCGGCTTCTTCCCCAGTTTCGGCCTGACCGGCTCCGTGGGCCTGAGCGCCGCCAGCATCGGCGAGCTGTTCAGCGCCTCCAGCCTGGTGTGGGCGCTGGGCAGTTCGCTTGCGCAGATGATCTTCGATGCCGGCGCGACCAGCGCCCGGGTGGAGCAGGCGCGCGGCGCGCTGGAAGAGGCCGCGGCGCTGTACCGGCAGACGGCGCTGACCGCGTTCCAGGACGTCGAGGACCAGCTCGTCTCGTTGCGGGTGCTGCAGGACCAGCAGGGGCTGCGCCAGCAGGCCAGCCGCGCCTCGGACCTGGTGGAGCAGCAGGTGCTGAACCGCTACCAGGCCGGGCAGGTCGGCTACACCGAAGTGATCACCGCGCAGCAGAACGCCGCGACGGCGCGCCGGGCGCTGGTGCAGGCGCAGATCGACCGGCAGCTCGCGGCGGTGGCGCTGATCCAGTCGCTGGGTGGCGGCTGGCGGGGGCTGTAGTCCCCTGGCGGCACCCGGGCATTTGACGCGTGTCAAATGCCGGCCAGCCGGCCGGGGTACCGTTGGGCCATGGGTAACGGCAGGTTCGCAATCATCCTCGCGGTCCTCATTTCGGTGGGCGTCGCCGCCTGGCCGAGCGTCACGCAGAAAAGCGTGGTGCAGGGGGTGACCGTGGCCGTGACCCCCGGCAACCTGGACGAGGACAGCAGCATCTGGGACTTCGCCATCGCGTTCGATTCGAACGGCAAGCGGCTGGACGACGAGGTGCTGGACAACGTGGTGCTGGTCGGCGACGGCCGCCGCGTGAAGCCCCTGGCCTGGGAAGGCGAGGGGGCCGCAACCAGCCACCGTGCCGGGGTGCTGAAGTTCATCGCCGTCCATCCGAGGCCGAAGGAGCTGGAACTGCAGCTGACGCGCCGCGGCGAGGCCAGGCCGCGCGTCTATCGCTTCGTGTTCGGCGACTG
>DASWUI010000349.1:0-3153 GCA_036401715.1 Ramlibacter sp.
GTCGCGCTCCCGACACGGCGGCCCGCTAGAATTGCGGGCTTTGCCGAACTTTTTGCCTCCGGCAAAACCCTAAAACATCAAGCCTCAGGAACCAGCATGGCCATCGAACGCACCCTCTCCATCATCAAGCCCGACGCCGTCGCCAAGAACGTGATCGGCCAGATCTACGCGCGCTTCGAAGCCGCCGGCCTGAAGATCGTCGCCGCCCGCATGGCCCACCTGTCGCGCCGCGAAGCCGAGCAGTTCTACGCCGTGCACAAGGAGCGTCCCTTCTTCAAGGACCTGGTGGACTTCATGATCTCCGGCCCGGTGATGATCCAGGTGCTGGAAGGGGAGAACGCCATCCTGAAGAACCGCGACCTGATGGGCGCCACCGATCCCAAGAAGGCCGCCCCGGGCACCATCCGCGCCGACTTCGCCGACAGCATCGACGCCAACGCGGTGCACGGCTCCGACGCCCCCGAAACCGCCAAGGTCGAAGTCTCGTTCTTCTTCCCCGGCATGAACGTCTACTCCCGCTAGGCATGCGATGACGGCCAACCTGCTCGATTTCGACCTCGAGGGTCTGGCCACGTTCTGCGCCGAGCTGGGGGAGAAGCGCTTCCGCGCCACCCAGCTGTTCCGGTGGATCCACCAGAAGGGCGCGCGCGACTTCGGCCAGATGACCGACCTGGCCAGGTCGCTGCGGGAGAAGCTCGAGGGCAACGCCCGCATCGAGGGACTCCCCATCATCTCCCAGCACGAGTCGTCCGACGGCACCATCAAGTGGCTGTTCGACGTGGGCGACGGCAACGCCGTCGAATCCGTGTTCATTCCCGAGGAAGACCGCGGCACGCTGTGCATCTCCTCCCAGGCGGGCTGCGCCGTCGGCTGCCGCTTCTGCTCCACCGGCCACCAGGGCTTCTCGCGCAACCTCTCCACCGGCGAGATCGTCGCGCAGCTCTGGTTCGCCGAGCACTTCCTGCGGCAGCACCTGAAGACCGGCGGCGAGCGGGTCATCTCCAACGTGGTGATGATGGGCATGGGCGAGCCGCTGCAGAACTACGCGGCGCTGATTCCCGCCCTGAAGGTCATGCTGGACGACCACGGCTACGGCCTGTCGCGCCGGCGCGTGACGGTTTCCACGTCCGGCGTGGTGCCGATGATCGACCGCCTGGGCGAGGACTGCCCGGTGGCGCTGGCCGTGTCGCTGCACGCGCCCGATGATGAACTGCGGGACAAGCTGGTCCCGCTCAATAAAAAGTACCCGATCGCGGACCTGCTCGATGCCTGCAACCGCTACCTGGAGCACGCGCCCCGCGACTTCATCACCTTCGAGTACTGCATGCTCGATGGCGTCAACGACCTGCCGGAGCAGGCGCGCGAGCTGGCGCACCTGCTGCAGACCCACCGCGGCCGCGGCGTGTCCTGCAAGCTCAACCTGATCCCCTTCAACCCCTTCCCCGCCTCGGGCCTGGTGCGTTCCCCGCAACAGCGCGTGCAGGCTTTCGCGAAAATCCTGAGTGATGCTGGTATCGTCACGACGGTGCGGAAGACGCGCGGCGACGACATCGACGCCGCCTGCGGCCAGCTGGCCGGCGACGTCAAGGATCGCACCCGGGTGGACCGGCGCATCGCGCAGCAACGCATGGTGATGCTCAGGCCGGTGCCCGCGGACACGACGAAGGAGGCGTAGGGGATCATGAGGAATGCCATGGCGGCGCGAAGCCGCGCCAGGGCGGGCTGGCTCGCGGGCGCTGCGCTCGCGGGCGTGCTCACGATGCTGGTGGCGGGCTGCGCCACGCCGAACCACCAGGCGGGCGCCAGCGACATGGCGACGCCCTCGGACGACACGGACCAGCGCCGGCGCGCGCGCATCCGGCTGGAGCTCGCCTCCGGCTACTACGAGCAGGGCAAGACCGAGGTCGCCCTCGACGAGCTCAAGCAGGTGCTGTCCATCGACCCGACCTTCGCGGAGGCCTACAACCTGCGCGGGCTGATCTACATGCGCCTGGGCGACAACCGCCAGGCGGAGGACAGCTTCCGCCGCGCGCTCGCGCTCAACCCGCGCGACGCGGACGCCGCCCACAACTTCGGCTGGCTGCAGTGCACCGAGGCGCGCTATCCGGAAGCGGAGCGCTCCTTCACGCAGGCGCTGGCCAACCCGATCTACGCCGGCCGCTCCCGCACGCTGATGGCCATGGGGGTCTGCCAGGCCCGCGCCGGGCTGCTCGCGGACGCCGAGCGCAGCCTGGCGCGCTCCTACGAGCTCGACGCCGCCAACCCGATCACCGGCTACAACCTGGCGCGCATCCTCTACCAGCGCGGCGAGTACCAGCGCGCCCAGTTCTACATCCGCCGCCTGAACAACAGCGAACTGGCCAACGCCGAGTCGCTGTGGCTCGGCATCAAGGTGGAACAGCGCATGAACGACACGCAGGCGATGAGCCAGCTGAGCGAGGTGCTGCGCAAGCGCTTCCCGGGTTCGCGCGAGCGGCTTTCGCTGGACCGGAGGGCCTTCGATGAGTGAGGGGGTGACCGGGGCCGACGGCGTGACCGCGGGCATGCTGCTGCGGCAGGCGCGCGAGGCGGCCGGACTGCACGTCGCGACGCTCGCGGCCAACCTGAAGGTGCCGGTGCGCAAGCTCGAGGCGCTGGAGGAGGACCGCTACGACCTGCTGCCGGACGCGGTGTTCGTGCGCGCGCTAGCCTCCAGCGTGTGCCGCACGCTCAAGGTGGATCCGCAGCCGGTGCTGGAACGCCTGCCGCAGACTGCGCAGCCGCGGCTGGTGCCCGACCACGAGGGCATCAACGCGCCGTTCCGCGCGCCCAGCGACGGGCCGGGCCCCGGCGTGCTGGACCAGGTATCGCGCCCGGTGGTGCTGACCGTGCTGGCGCTGCTGCTCGGCGCGCTGGTGCTGGTCTTCCTGCCGGTGCTGCAGCGCGGCTACGACACGGTGGCGCAGGCCAACCGGCCACCGGAGCCTGTGATGCCGCCGGGGGCGCCCGCCACCGTCACGGCGCCCGCCCCGGCCGAACCCCTTCCCGGCCCGGCCACGACGCCCGCGCCTGCCGCGCCCGACACGCCTCCTGCGGCCCCCGTCGCGGGAGCGAGCCCCGCAGCACCGCAGGCGACGCTCGCCACGTCCACCACCGTGACGAGCCCGCAGCCCG
>DASWUI010000350.1:0-4606 GCA_036401715.1 Ramlibacter sp.
GATCGTCGCGGGGATGAGCGCGGCCTTCCGCGCGGGGCACTACGAGGAAGGCCTGAAGCAGGCCGTGGACCAGGTCACCGCCCTGCTGGTGCAGCACTTCCCGGCCGCCCCGGGCGCGGCGAACGCCAACGAGCTCCCGGACCACCCGGTACTGGGCTGAGCGCGCGGTTCAGCGTGCCCGCGGGTGCGCCGGACGCGGCGCCCGCGCCGCAGCCCCCGGTGAACGCGCATCGCGCAGGTACTCCACCAGCCGGCGGGCCGCCACCGTCTGCGGCAGGTCCTTGCGCCACACCAGCAGCCAGCGTCGCCGCAGCGGGAAGCCGGCGACCTGCAGCGTGACCAGCCGCGGCGGCTGCTGCGCCAGCTCGTTCTGCACCGCCATGCGCGAGAGCACGGCGATGCCCAGGCCGGCGGCGACCGCGTGCTTGATCGCCTCGTTGCTGCCCAGGCTCATGGCCACCCGCGGCTGCAGGCCGTGCGATGCGAGGTGATCCTCCGCCACCGTGCGCGTGCCGCTGCCGGGCTCGCGCATCAGCCAGCGCTCCTGCGCCAGCGACGCCAGGCGAAGCCGCCGGCCGGCCAACGGGTGGTCCGCGGCCGCCACGATCACCAGGGGATTGTCGAGGAAGGGGACGGAATGCAGCGGCAGGTGCGCGGGCGGCAGCATCATGACGGCCAGGTCGTCGGCGCCCGCCTCCAGCCGCCTGACGACCCGGTCGCGGTTCTCCACCGCCAGCTCGATGTCCACCCCGGGATGCGCCGCGGCGAACGGGCCGACGAAGTCCGGCACGAAGTATTCGGCCGTCGTCACGGCCGCGATGCGCAGCTTGCCGCGCATCAGCCCGTGGATCTCGCCCATGCGCGCCTCGAAGCGCTGCCAGCACCCGCGGATCTCCGCCACCGTCCCGCGCAGGGCCTCGCCCGCCTGCGTGAGGCGGATGCCGCGGCCGGCGGGCTCGAACAGGGGCTCGCCCACGGCGGCCGCCAGCTCCCTCAGCTGCACGCTGACGGTGGGCTGCGTCACGTGCAGCTCCTGCGCGGCGCGGGTGACGGACAGCAGGCGCGCCGCCGCCTCGAAGCAGCGCAGTTGCTGGGTGGTCACGCGCAGCAGGGGGTCGGTCGCCACAGGCATAGAGCACAGTCTATATGTTTCATGAGAACAAAGTATTTTTCTTATGGGACGCCGCGGCTTACAGTGCCCGCCATGCCGGACGTCGTGATCCTCTTCTTCCTGCTCGGGCTGCTGGCGCGGGTGGCCGGCAGCCCCCTGAAGCTGCCGCAGCCGCTGTACGAATCGCTTTCGATCTACCTGCTGCTGGCCATCGGCCTGAAAGGCGGCATGGAACTGGCGCGGCAGCCGGTGGCGCAGGTGCTGCCGGAAGCCGCCGCCTGCGTGGCACTCGGCTTCGCCATTCCGTTCGCCGTGGTTCCCCTGCTGCGGATGCTGGGTTTCAACCGGTTTGACAGCGCGAGCCTGGCAGCGCACTACGGTTCCGTCAGCGTCGTCACCTTCGCCGTGGCCACGGCCTACCTCGAGCGCGCCGGCATCGCGCACGAGGCGCACGCCTCGCTGTGGCTGGCGCTGATGGAAGCCCCGGCGCTCCTGTCCGCGGTGCTGCTGGCGCGCGGCCTGCCGCGCGGCGATCCGGGCGCATGGAAGCACCTGGCGGGCGAGGTGTTCACGGGCGCCTCCGTCGTGCTGCTGGTCGGCGGCCTGGCGGTGGGGGCCTTCATGGGGGAGCGCGGCAGTGCCGCGATCGCGCCGGTGTTCGTCGACCCCTTCAAGGGCATGCTGTGCCTGTTCATGCTGGAGCTTGGGCGGGTGGTGGCCGAGCGCCTCGGCGACGTGCGGCGCTTCGGCCTGCGGCTGCTGGCCATCGGCGTCGGCCTGCCGCCGGTGCTGGCGCTGGGCGGCGCGGCCACGGGGGTGCTGCTCGGGCTGAGTCCCGGCGGGATCGCCGTGCTGGCGACGCTGGCCGGCAGCGCCAGCTACATCGCCGCGCCGACCGCCATGCGCATCGCCCTTCCCGAGTCGAATGCGGCGCTGGCGATCACGGCGGCGCTGGCGATCAGCTTTCCCTTCAATCTGCTGGTGGGGATCCCGCTGTACGCGCGCATGGCTTCGCTCGCAAGCTGAAGGCCCCCGCCCCCGGCCCTAGTCGCGCACCTCGCCGTTGGGCCGCAACAGCGCCATGCCCACGTAAGTCCCTCCGTGGCGGAAGTTCGGCTTGAAATCGACGACGTACCCTCCCGCGTCGTACCGTCCCAATGCCGACAGCGAGCGGTGCAGCGAGGCACGCGTCACGTCACGTCCCGCGCGCCGCATGCCTTCCACCAGCACCTTGGCCGCGATGCAGGACTCCAGCGCGGTCACCGACATCGCCTCCTTGTAGCCGGCGGCGGCCCAGGCCTCGTCGCACTCCTTGACCACCGGGATCATCCTGGCGCGCGGCGTCGGTACCGTGATCGCCACCGACACCCCCGACGCGTCCGGCCCGAGGGCCTTGGCCAGCTGGCTGGCGCCGGCGAAGGACAGGCTCGTGACCATGGTGGCGCGGTGCGCGGCCTTGAGCCGCTTGATCATCTGCGCGGCCGGCGCATAGAGCGTGGTCACCACCATCACCTGCGGATCGGATGCGATCGCGTCCTTCACGTTCTGGTCGGTGATGTCGGCGTTGCGCTTGATGGCCACGGACACCGGCGTGCGATCGTATTTCTTGAGGACGTTGGCCACGGTCTCGAAGTTCTGCTTGCCCACCGTGTCGTCGTAGTGCAGCACCGTCACCCGCGTGTTGCCCAGGTTGCCCCAGAAATTGATGATCTTGCCGATCTCGTCGGCATAGGTGGCGCGCACCGTGTAGACGTAGTCGTTCTGCTTGCGGATGGTGTCCGCCCCGGTGAAGGGGGCGAAGAACGGCACCCTGTACTCCATCACCGCCGGCATCGCCGGGATGCTCAGGGTGGAGGAGGCATAGCCGAACAGCGCCACCGCTTCGTGGTCCTTCAGCAGCTTCACCGTGTTCTCGCCGGACAGCTTGGTCTCGTTGCGGTCGTCCAGCGTCACCAGCTTGATCCTGCCCTGCGGCAGCCCGCCGGCATCGTTGACCTTCTTGAAGTACGCGAGCGCGCCGTTGCGGATGTCGTTCCCGAGTTCGGCGTTGCCGCCGGTGAGCGGCGCCGACTGCCCGACCACGATCTCCTGGGCGAAGACGGGGGCGGCGGCGGCGGCGGCGAGCAGCGTGCAGGCAAGGATGCGCATGGGGTCTCCAACGAGGTGCGGCTTGGGCCGTCTGCGCCGCAGGGTACTCCAGCCCGGCGGTACGTCCCCTCCGGTCTGACCCGCACCTGCGGCCGGGATGGGAGGGGTGGCTGCAGCCTACAGCGTCCGCCCGGCTTCGTGGACAGCGTCGCGTGCGGGAAGCGCCAAAACCGCGGAGGAGTCTTCGACCTGTCGCAAGGATGAAACAACACGGCGGCTGCCGGCCCCCGCGGGTCAGGCCGCGAACAGCTCGCCGCGCGCGGCTTCGGTGATCGCGGCGACGGCGGGGTGCGTGATGCGGCGCTCCACCGAGATCCCGTAGAACTCCTCGACCAGGTCGGCCGCCGTGCCGAGCTCCGCCACCTCGTACTGGCGCGCGATCTCGGCGGCCAGCACCGCCGGGGCGGGGAACACGCCGCGCCCTTCCCGTCCGAAGGCCTTCATCAGCGCGCTGTCGTCGAACTCGGCGGCCACGCGCGGCGCGATCGCCTGCTGGCGCAGCCACGCGTCCAGGCGCGGCCGCAGCGCGGAGTCGGCGCCGGGCAACAGCAAGGGCAGCGTGGCCAGCACGGCCGGAAAACGCGCCCGCGCCTTGCGGGCGGTGGTCCCCGCGCGCTGCAGCAGTGCGGGGGCGGCGAAGAAGGCGACGCGGCTCTTCCCCAGCAGGTGCGTGAAGGCCTTGACGTTCACGTGGCCCGGCATCGGCACGTCGGAGACCACCAGCTCCAGCCGGCGCAAGGCGAGCTCCCCGAGCAGCGCGGGCAGCTTGCCTTCGGCGCACTGCAGGCGCGGCGGCGTGTCGCCGCGCAGCGCGGGCTCTACCAGGTGGCAGGCGATGGCCTTGGGCACCGAGTCGGCGATGCCGATGCGCAGCAGCGGCGCCGGCGGCGCGTCGCGGCCCCCGCGCAATGCGTCCTCGAGCTCGCCGCCCAGCGAGAAGATCTCGTCGGCGTACTGCATCACCAGGCGCCCGGTGGGCGTGGGCTCGACGCCGCGGCCGGCCTTGCGCAGCAGCCGCTGCCCGAGCCGTTCCTCCAGCAGGCGGATCTGCCCGCTGAGGGTCTGCGGCGTGAGGTGCAGCTGCTCGCTGGCGCGCAGCACGCCGCCCGCGCGCACCACGGTCCAGAAGTACTGCAGGTGCTTGTAGTTCATGGGCGCCCCCGTCGGCGATGGCTCGGAATTATCGAAGCATTCCGCATCTTTTTCGATTTTTCATGAGGCTTCGGGATGCCTACATTGAAACCCATCCAGCAGGGGCGTCGCGCCACTGCGAGCTGGATGCCTGCCCCATCCGCTGAAAGGAAGCACCATGTACGTCGACCTGAGGACCCCCGGCGTGCGGCTGCC
>DASWUI010000351.1:0-1704 GCA_036401715.1 Ramlibacter sp.
ATTGCACCCGCTGCGCGATCATCGCGCAACCACCATGACCATCGCGCACGCCGACTACATCGCCGGCATGGCCAAGGGCCTGGCCGTGCTGGAAGCCTTCGACACCCAGCGCCAGCGCCTCAACGCCACGCTGGCCGCCGAGCGCGCCGGCCTCACGCGGGCCGCCGCGCGCCGCCACCTGCTGACGCTCGCGCACCTGGGCTACCTGGAGACGGACGGGAGCTGGTTCTGGCTGTCGCCCAAGGTGCTGCGCTTTTCCGGCAGCTACCTGGCTTCTTCGCGGCTGCCGCGGGCGATCCAGCCGGCGCTGAACCGCCTGGCGGGCCAGCGGGGCGAGTCCTTCTCCGCGGTGGTGCTCGACGGCGACCACGTCGTGATCGTCGCGCGCAGCGGGTCGGCCCAGCTTGCCTACGGCCTGCACCTGGGCGCGCGGCTGCCGGCCCATGCCACCTCGACCGGGCGCGTTCTGCTGGCGGCCAAGCCGCGGGGAGAGTTTTCGGCCTGGCTCAGGGGCCGCGAGCTGGCACGGCTGACGGGCCACACGGTCGTGGAACCGCGCGCGTTCCGGGCGCTGATCGACGAAGTCCGGCAGCAGGACTACTGCGTGGCCAGCGAAGAGCACGAGCTCGGCGTGCACGCGTTGGCGGTGCCCCTGCGCGACATGGACGGGCGCACCGTTGCTGCGCTCAACGTGGTCACGACACGCCAGCGGCTGGAGCCCCGGGCCCTGCAGAAGGAACTCCTGCCTCAGCTGCAGGAGGTCGCGCGGGAGCTGCGTCCGCTGCTGTGAGCCAGGTCTTATGCCTGCACGACCATAAATTAACAACGAGATATTCGTTGTTGGATTAAAGGGCCGTCCCCACAATCGGTTCATCGAATCAGTGGCAGTCCCTGCCGGGGGCCGCCAGGCCCGTTTCCATCCCCTCGCATGAACAAACTCAAGCTCCTCCTGGCCTCCGTGGCCCTGGCCGCCAGCGGCCTGGCGTCCGCGCAGCAAACCCTCCTGAACGTCTCGTACGACGTGGCGCGGGAGTTCTACAAGGACATCAACGCCGCCTTCGTGCCCTGGTACAAGAAGACGGCCGGCAAGGACGTCAAGGTCGAACAGGCGCACGGCGGCTCCAGCGCCCAGGCCCGCGCGGTCGCCGACGGCCTGGACGCGGACGTGGTGACCATGAACACCACCACCGACATCGAGTTCCTCGCCGACAAGGGCGTGGTCGCGAAGGACTGGGCCAGGCGCTTCCCGCACAACGCGGCGCCGACCACGTCCACCATGCTGTTCCTGGTGCGCAACGGCAACCCGAAGGGCGTCAAGGACTGGGACGACCTGCTCAGGCCCGACGTGAAGGTCGTGGTGGTGAACCCCAAGACCGGCGGCAACGGCCGCTACGCCTACCTGGCCGCCTGGGGCTACGTGAAGAAGAAGGGCGGCACCGACGCCCAGGCGGCCGATTTCGTCGCCAAGCTGTACAAGAACGTGCCGGTGCTGGCGCGCGGCGGGCGCGACGCGACGACGGCCTTCCTGCAACGCAACACCGGCGACGTGCTGATCACGTTCGAGTCGGAGGTCGAGTCGGTCAACCGGGAGTTCGGGGCCAACAAGGTCGACGTGATCTATCCCTCGATCAGCATCCTCGCCGAGAACCCGGTTGCGATCGTCGAGCGCACGGTCGCCAGGAAAGGCACCGCGGAACTGGCGAA
>DASWUI010000352.1:0-2014 GCA_036401715.1 Ramlibacter sp.
CGCGCCTTGCGGATCAGGCGCTCGTACATGCCCGAGCCGCCGTGGTTGATCACCACCTGGGCCCCCGAGGCGCCGATGCGCTGGGCCATGGCATCCAGCTGCGCGTCGCCGACGTCCGACTTGAAGGGCAGGTCGGCCACCAGTTCCATGCCCAGCTCCTGGCAGATCGCGCGGAAGTTCTGCAGGTGCTGCAGGCCGGTTTCGGAATCGGAGCGCACGAAGGCGGCGCGGGTGATTCCCGTGCTCCTGGCGTACTGCAGCAGGGCGCGGAATTCGTCGCGGTGCTCGCTGCGCACCGGGAACACCAGCGGCTGGTGCGGCCGCCGCAGGGTGGGCGAGCCGGCCATGGGCCCGAACAGGGGCACCTTCAGGTCGACCGCCGCCTTCATCACCGCGGTGGACGGGCCGCCCTCGATGGTGCCGAACAGCAGGAAGACCTTGTCCTTGAGCACGAGCGCGCGGGCATTGGCTTGCGCGCGCGCCTCGCTGTTGTCGTCGTCCAGCGTCTTGAGCACGACGCGCCGCCCGTGCACCCCGCCCTGCGCGTTGGCGTGGCGCAGGTAGGCATGGATCCCGTCGAGCACCGACGCGCCGTAGGCGTTCCGGCCCCCCTGCAGGGTGATCGTCTGCCCGATCAGTAGCGCGCCGGGGCTGACCCCGTCTTCGGCATGCGCCCAGGCCGCAAGCAGCAGCGCCGACGCCACGACCAGGGCCCTGCGGGCCTCCCTGAATGCCTGTCCCACTTCCATCCCTTCCTCACTGCCGAGTTGATGTTTCTCAATGCAACTATTGTGTGGCTCTGCATCATGGTGCCATGAAATTCCCAGCCCTGTGCATCGCCGCAGCCGCCCTCATTGTCAGCAGTTCCGGCCCGCTCCGGGCGCAAGCCGCGGCCGCCGGCGCGACTGCCGCCACGCCCCCGGCCTCCAACCCCTTGCTGGTGCTGCCCCAGTGGGCCCAGGACAAGGTGGCCGCCGCGCGCCAGGATCCGAGGCTGACGGAGCAGGCATACAGGCAGGGCGCGAAGCTGGCCACCTTCTGCGCCAACTGCCACGGGCCGGCCGGCCACAGCGTGCTGCCCGAGGTGCCCAACCTGGCGGGCCAGAACACCGTCTACGTGTTGAACCAGCTCAACAAGTTCCACGACGGCCGGCGCCGCGGCAACTTCTTCATGGAAGGGCTGGTGAAGGCGATGTCGAACGAGGAGCGCTTCGCGGTGGCCGTGTACTACACGAACCAGGAGCCCGCCAGCTTCAAGGTGTCCGACCCGTCGCTGGCCGCCACCGGCAGGACGTTGTACGAGGACGCCTGCAAGCGCTGCCACGGCGTGAGCGGCGGCGGCAGCGAGCGCAACTCGCGCATCGCCGGCCAGCACCCCCAGTACCTGGACATGAGCCTGCGCCGCTACCGCGAGAACAAGGACCGCTCCGAGGACCGGATGTTCAAGGCCACGAAGTCGCTGTCCGACCAGGAGATCAAGGCCCTGTCGGCCTACATCGGCTCCCTGCGCTAGGGCTCAGAGGTCGCGCCTGCGCCCGAGGCTGGCGAAGGCGTCGGGCTCGTCGAGCTGGCTCGGGCGCGTGTCGCGCACCTGGATGCGCGCGGAAGGATCCAGCCCCTGGAACTGGCTGTCCAGGGCCGCCATCGAGTCTTCCCAGGCGCTCCAGTCCGCCTGCGAGTTGCCTTCGGCCACCACTTCGGGCAGCGGGGCGGGCGCCGCTTCGATTTCCACGCTCGGTGCCGGGCGCGCAGGGCGGACGGCTCCCGCCCGAGGCGCCTGCGCGCGCGGCCCCCCGCCGCGCTTGAACCAGTTCACCATTTCACGATCTCCAGGCCGGATCGACCGCTCATCGGTCGTTGCTCCCCGTTCATCGCATTCTGGGGAGCCCGGAGCCCGCGTCAAGAGGGCGAACCGGGGGGACGCAGGGCGCGGGCGGTCTTCTTGCCGGCGTCGAACTCGGCCCTCAGGCGGGCGAGGTCCTCCGGCGCGACCCGTTCCGGGTTGCAGTAATCG
>DASWUI010000353.1:0-1710 GCA_036401715.1 Ramlibacter sp.
GTCGAGCTCGTCCTCGTCCTCCACCTTCACCAGCGCGGCGCGCTGGGCGGCGGGGGCGGTGAGGCCGGCGGGCCTGGCGATCGGCCCCTGCGCCACCGGCCTGGCGGGGGCGGCCGGTACCGCGGCCGGCTTCGGCGTGAAGTCGAGGTCCCCGAAGCCGGACAGCGGCAGTTCCTCGGGAACGTCCGCGCGTGCCTCGCCCTCGGCGTCCTTCAGCGCATGCAGCTCCTGCAGCACGCGCGGATCGGGATCCTTCAGGAAGCCGGCGGCGAACTGGTGCAGCAGCCTGCGCACTTCCTCGGCGGCGGCGGTGAAGGTGCTGGCATGCTGCGGCGTGCCGTTGGCCAGGGACTGGGTATGCTGCAGCGCGCTTTCCAGCGCGCGGGCGATGTCGGACAGCGCCTGGAAGCCCACGGTCGCGGAGCTGCCGGCCAGCGCGTGGGCCCAGCCCACGGTGGAATCGGGCACGCGCTGGTTCATCTCCAGCGTCCACTCGCTGATCTCGGTGGCCAGGCGGCGCGACCACTCGTCCGCCTCGTTGAGGTACACGTTGTACAGCGGGATGCCGATGCGCAGCGTGCCGATCACCTTCACCTGCTCGTCGCGCGGGCTGTCGGCGGCTTCGGCCTGCGCCGGCGCGGCCGGCTTCGGCGGCTTGGCTTGCGCGGCCTTCGGCGCGGCGGGCGCGAAGTCGAAGGTGAAGTCGTCCAGCGAGGCCATCGGCATCTCGGCCACTTCGACGTTCTGCGGCGCGGTGGCGGGACCGGCGACGGCGGACAGGCTGGAGAAGTCGATGCCGGCGATCTCCACCGGCGCTTCGGGAATCTCGGGCGCCCGCGGCAGGGCCTGCGGCGGCACCGGCGCGTCCAGGTCCATGCGCGGCAGGATGGCCGTACTCACCAGTTCCGGCAGTTCCTCGTCGCCGGCGGGCGCCGCCGGCGGCTTCGCGACGCTGCGCGTGGGCGGCACTTCGCCCTTGGGCAGGATGGCCGTGGAGCCGAAGGCGGCGAATTCCGGGGGCAGTTCGTCGCCGCTCAGTTCCGCGGCTTCCGTGGCTTCCGCGCGCTCCAGCTCCGGCTCGGCGGCCGGCGCCTCCAGCTCGAATTCGAAGGCCGGCAGGCCCGATTCGGCCGGCGGCGCAGCCGGCGTCCCGGCGTCCGCGGCGGGCGTATCCAGGTCGAGCGTGAACCCGGGCGCGTCCAGCTCCAGTTCCAGCGGCGGCGGTTCGACCGCGGTGCCGGCCGGCGCCTGCAGCGTGATCTCCTCGGCCGTGCCGCCATCGTCCCCGCTGTCCAGCGCCATCAGCGTGGACAGGATGGCGGCGTCCTGCGCCGGCGCTTCGGGGGCCGGCGCGGCGGCAGGTCGGGCCTCGGGCAGCGCGATCGGGACGAGCTTCTGCTCGGTACGCATGGCGTCGCCGGCGACACGGAAGACCGAGGCCTTCCAGCCGGCGTCCGTGCCGGCCGCGATGTCGTCGAGCCAGCGGCCGAAGCCGTTGAGCGCGTCGGTGGACAGCGCGCGCAGGTCGTCGCTGGCGGGCTTCTGGTCGGCCAGCCAGGTGTTGAGCACCTGCTCCAGCGACCACGCCGCTTCGCCGAACTCGTTGAGGCCCACCATGCGCGAGCTGCCCTTGAGCGTATGGAAGGCGCGGCGCAGCGTCGTGAGTTCGGCGACGTTCCTGGGCTCCTCGGCCAGCACCTGCAGGGCGTT
>DASWUI010000354.1:0-2921 GCA_036401715.1 Ramlibacter sp.
GATGTTCAGCGCGTTCATCTTCGTATTATCCCCTCCCCCTTTGGGGGAGGGTGAGGGAGGGGGCTGCGCGCGGCGTCAGGCCGGCCGCTGACCCCTGCCCAGCCTTCCCCCAGAGGGCGAGGGAGCCTGGGAAACCGCCAGGCACAGGGCCATGGCCAGCCGGTGCAGCGCCTGCCAGCCGTCGGTGGGCCAGCCGGGCGCCTTGAGGCCCTTGACGATGCCGTCCACCACATGGGCGCCGTGCAGCAGGTTCTCCAGGATGGTCGGGGTCAGGCGCGGCAGCACCCGCTCGTACAGCTTTTCCTTGATGCCCCAGACGCGCTGCTCGCGCAGCGCCATGGGCAGCGGCCGCCCGGCGGCCATCGCATCCTTCACGCGCTTGAGCGCGCGGATGTCCTCGGCCAGCGTGTAGTGCACCAGCACCTCCGCCTCGCCTTCCGCCTGCAGGCCGTCCAGCATGCGCTGCACGCGGGCCGCCTGGCCGGCCAGCACCGCCTCGGACAGCTTGAACACGTCGTAGCGCGCCACGTTGAGCACGGCGCTTTCGACCTGCTCGAAGCGCAGCTCGCCCGCCGGGTGCAGCAGGGCGAGCTTCTGGATCTCCTGGTGGGCGGCGAGCAGGTTGCCCTCGACGCGGTCCGCGAAGAATTGCAGGGTGCGCTGGCCCTCCTCGCCGGCCACCACGCGCTGGCCGTTGAGCGCCAGGCGCTGGGCGAGCCATTGCGGCAGCGCGTTGCGCTCCACGGGCTGGACCTCGATGGCCACGCCGGCGCCTTCCAGCGCGGCAAACCAGGCCGACTTCCTGGTCTGGAAATCCAGCCGCGGCAGCAGCACCAGCGTGAGCGTGCTGTCGTTGCCGGCGGCGCCTTCGGCCACCTGCTGGAGCGCGGTGCTGCCGTCCTTGCCCGGCTTGCCGGAGGGAATGCGGATCTCCAGGATCTGCTTGTCGGCGAACAGGCTCAGGGAGCCGCCGGCCGCCAGCACGGCGCTCCAGTCGAAGTGCGCGCCGGCAACCGTGTGGACGGTGCGCTCGGTGTAGCCCTGCGCGCGGGCCGCGGCACGGATCGCGTCGGCGGCTTCCTGCACCAGCAGGGGCTCGTCGCCGTGCAGGGTGTAGAGCGGCCGCAGGCCGCGTTGCAGGTGCTGGGTCAGTTGGGCCGGCGCGAGCTGCATGCCGGCAGTTTAGCGGGGTGTGTGTCGCGGTTCACGCGGAAGCTGCTGCAGCTTTCCGGTCCAGCCCCAGCTCCCGGTACTTCTGCACCGCCACCTGCCGGAAGATCTCCACCGCCCGGTCCATCAGCTCGAAGGTGATGGTCAGCGGCGGCGCGAAGCGGATCACCGTCTCGTGCGTTTCCTTGGACAGCACGCCGGCCACCGCCAGCCGCTCCACCAGGTCGCGCGCCGTGGCGCACGAGGGCTCGATGTCCACGCCGATCCACAGCCCGCGCCCGCGCACGTCCCGGATCAGCGGCCGCACCTCGGCCTGTACCTCGCGCAGCCGCCTGAACAGGTACTCGCCCTTCTCGGCGCAGTGCTCCACCAGGCCTTCTTCCTCCAGCACCTTCAGCCCCTCCAGCGCCACCGCCGCCGCCAGCGCATTGCCGCCGAAGGTGGAGCCATGGCTGTTGGGCACGAACACCGACATCACCTTGTCGTCGGCGCAGAAGGCGCTGACCGGCAGCAGGCCGGCGCCCAGCGCCTTTCCCAGGATCAGCGCGTCCGGGCGGATGCCTTCGTGCAGGAACGCGAACCACTTGCCGGTGCGCCCCAGCCCCGCCTGCACCTCGTCGTCGATCAGCAGCATGTTCTGCTGCGTGCACCAGTCGCGCAGTTCGCCGAAGAAACCCGGCGGCGGAACGAGCACGCCGGCCTCCCCCTGGATCGGTTCGACCAGCACGGCGCAGGTGTGCCCCGTCGTCGCCGCCCTGACGCTTTCCATGTCGCCGTAGTCGAAGTGGTCGAAGCCGCCGCAGAACGGCCCGAAGCCGGTGCGGTAGTCCTGCTCGCTGGAAAAGCCGATGATGGTGCTGGTGCGGCCGTGGAAGTTGCCGCGCGCCACCAGGATGCGCTGCTGCCCGTCGGGGATGCCCTTGACGCGGTGGCCCCAGCGGCGGGCGCACTTGATCGCGGTCTCCACGGCCTCGGCGCCCGTGTTCATGGGCAGCGCGCGCTCGAAGCCGGTGATCTCGTGCAGCTTCTCCAGCAGCGGCCCCAGCGTGGTGCTGTAGTAGGCGCGGGACATCACCGCCACCTTCTCCATCTGGCGCTGCGCCGCCGCCACGATGCGCGGGTGCAGGTGGCCATGGCTGACGGAGGAGTAGGCGCTCATCATGTCGATGTACTCCTTGCCCTCCACGTCCCACACCAGGCAGTCCTTCGCGTGGTCCACCACCACCGGCACGGGCGCGTAGTTGCGCGCTCCGTAGCGTGCCTCCTTGGCGATCAGGGCCTGCGTGGCAGAGGTTCCGGTGGCATCCATGCGACAGCTCCCGTACTTGTTCTCAAGATGGGGCCGCAGCGGACCATGCGCAAGGGCTGGGCCGCGGCAGCGGTACGGAAGGTTCCCATTGCGGGACCGGCGGGGCTGTAGGACGCTCTTCCTGAGCCATGCAGGCGCCCCGAGGACGCCCGGCTGCGCCCCGTCTTACACGCTGCGGAGGGCGGCGAGCCGCCGCATGAGCTGCTGCACGAGATCGGCCTGCATGTCGCGGTAAAGGAGCGATTCCTCGGCCTCCTTGGCCAGCACGGCGGCCTCGTTGAAGCTGATGTCGCGCTGCTGAAGCAGCTCGGTCTCGGGAATCAGTTCGCGCCCCTGCGGCGTACGCACGCGGAAGCGGATGCGCAGGCGCAGCTGGAACTCGCGCACCTGGCCGCTCGCGTTGAGGCCCACCACCACCTTCTCGCGCAGTTCCTGCGGCAGG
>DASWUI010000355.1:0-2766 GCA_036401715.1 Ramlibacter sp.
ATTTCAAGCAACCTGCAGGAACTCGGCGGGACATGAAAAAAGCCCTAGAGCGTTGATTCTCTAGGGCTTTTGAGACTTCCCGGGACGTCTTTGGATTCCCTGGGAACAGTAACTTGGTGGCCAAGGGCGGAATCGAACCACCGACACGCGGATTTTCAATCCGCTGCTCTACCAACTGAGCTACTTGGCCGTGAGCCGGAGATTATAGACCACGCCGGCCGGGCAGCCGGCCCGACGGGTTCAGAGCGATCCACCGCGCTTGTTGCGCGAGAGATCCACGCCCAGTTGCTTGAGCTTGCGGTACAGGTGCGTGCGCTCCAGGCCGGTCTTCTCGGCCACGCGCGTCATGCTGCCGTTCTCCTGCGCGAGGTGGAACTCGAAATAGCTCTTCTCGAAGGCATCGCGCGCCTCGCGCAGCGGGCGGTCGAGGTCGAAGCTCTGCTCGGCCTGCGGGCCGAGCATCAGCGGTGCCGACGGCAGGCCCTGGCCGCCGGTCATCGCGGCTTCCACCGTGAGCTCGGTCACCTGCATCGGCATCACGCCGGCCATCCCGGGCTTGCGCATCGGCACCACCGTCGCCGCGCCGGGGCCGCCGTTGCGCGCCAGGCCCGCTTCCACCGCCTTGAGCAGCTTCTGCATGGTGATCGGCTTTTCCAGGAAGGAGTGCGCGCCGATCTTCGTGGCTTCCACCGCGGTCTCGATCGTCGCGTGGCCGGACATCATGACCACGGGCATGCTCAGGAGGCCGGTCGTGGACCACTCCTTCAGCAGCGTCACGCCGTCGGTGTCGGGCATCCAGATATCGAGGAGCACCAGGTCGGGCCGCATGCGCTGGCGGGCCGCCCGGGCCTGCGCAGCGTTTTCAGCGAGTTCGACGGAGTGCCCTTCGTCGTTGAGGATTTCGGAGAGGAGGTCCCGGATTCCGAGCTCGTCGTCCACCACCAGTATGTTTGCCATCACCCTCTCTGCTTTGGGCCCCGTTGTTGAAAGGCCGCGTTGTTAACTCGCAACTCCAAATGATAACGACACTTGGGCCCCCTGGATCACTCCATCTGCGGCCCGGTTCTTCAGATCGATGCGGGCGCCGTGCTCATCCGCGATTTTTTTCACGACGGCCAGCCCGAGGCCGGTGCCTTTGGACTTGGTCGTCACGTACGGCTCGAAGGCCCGCTTCAGGATGTGCTCCGGAAAGCCGCTGCCGTTGTCCTGCACCAGCAGGCGCACCCGGCGCGAGGTTTCGCTCCATTGCGTCCGGATCACCACGTCCGGGTGCGGGCGGCCCTCGGTCGCATCCTGCGCGTTCTGCAGCAGGTTGTGGATGACCTGCCGCAGTTGCTGCGCGTCGCCCAGGATCCGAGGACAGGCCGCGTCCAGCTCGACCCGCACCGGCACGTGGGAGGCCCCCCGGGCGGAGTCGCCCTCGCGGGCATAGAGGTGCAGCACGTCGTTCACGAGCGCGTTCAGGTCCACCGGCTTCAGTTCGGCCGCGGGCAGCCGCGCGTAGTCGCGGAACTCGTTGACCAGGCGCTTCATGGCGTCGACCTGGTCGACGATGGTGTGCACCGACTTGGTCAGGACCGCCTTTTCCGGATCGGCCAGCTTGTTGGCCAGCTTGATCTCCAGGCGCTCGGCCGACAGCTGGATCGGCGTCAGGGGGTTCTTGATCTCGTGGGCCAGGCGCCGCGCGACCTCGCCCCAGGCCTGCGCGCGCTGCGCCGAGACGATCTCGGAGATGTCGTCCAGCACCAGCAGGCTCGCGTCGCCCGGCATCGACGCGCCGCGCACCACCAGCGTCACCACGTTGGCCTGGCTGTCGCCGGCCCGCGCGGTGTTCAGCTCGAAGGGCTGCTGCCAGTGGTCCACGATCTGGGTTTCGGTCAGGAATTCCTCGAAGCGCTGCTGCACGGCCTTGCCGAAGTCCTCGAGGCCGGGCACCTCGGACAGCGGGCGGTCCTGGTAGTCCTCCAGCGGGTAGCGCAGGATGCGGGAGGCCCCGGGGTTGGAGGTGATGATGTGCCCCTCGCGATCCAGCACGATCACGCCGGCCGTGAGGTTGTCCAGGATGGTCTGCAGGTTGGCGCGCGCGGCGCTGACCTGGTCCATGCTGCGCTCCACCGCGGCGCGCGCGTCGGCGAGCTGCTGCGTCATCTCCGCGAAGGAGCGGGTCAGGCCGCCGAGTTCGTCCTTGCCCTGCAGCGCCGGCTTGGGCGACAGGTCGCCGGCCGCCACCTCGCTCACCCCGGCGGCCAGCAGCAGCAGCGGCCGGGCGAGCTGGTTGCCCAGGATGATGGCCAGCAGCACGGCGCCGAACACCGCCAGGAACAGGCTCAGGGTCAGCGTGCCGATGTACATGCGGCGCAGGCCCTCGCGCCCGAGCGCCCGCTCCTGGTACTCGCGGTTGGCCTCCTGCACGGCCATCGCATTGGCCACGAGGGCGGGCGGGATGGTCACGGTGGCCTGCAGGTAGCGCGATTCCGCCAGCAGCCCCAGGCTGGGCTGCGGCACGGCGACGATCGCCTTGATCCGCGCGTTGGTGGTGGCGGCCACGCCGGGATCGTCCAGCCCTTCGACGATCGTGAAGGCTCGTTGCGCCCGGACGGCGCGCAGCTGCTGCGGCGTGGGCCGCTCGGGGTGCAGCTGGAAGCGGGACTGCCCCGTGCTGGCGATCGTCTGCCCGGTGCCGCTCCACAGCACCACGTCGGTGGCACCCAGCTGCTCGCGCACGCGCTCCAGCGCCAGGCCGGCCGAGGTCTCCGACACCTCGGA
>DASWUI010000356.1:0-6046 GCA_036401715.1 Ramlibacter sp.
GCGGGATGGTGGCGGACGGGTCGATCGGGGGCATGGGCGGGAAAACGAAAAAACCGCCGCAAGCACGGGGCCGGCGGCGGCTTTCGCGAAGGAGGATTCCTTATTCGGCGGCTGCCGCCTTGTCCTTCTGGGCGTACGCCAGCTTTTCCTTGATGCGGGCGGACTTGCCGCTGCGCTCGCGCAGGAAGTACAGCTTGGCGCGGCGCACGTCGCCGCGGCGCTTGACTTCGATGCCGGCGATCAGCGGGCTGTAGGTCTGGAAGGTCCGCTCGACGCCTTCGCCGCTGGAGATCTTGCGCACGGTGAAGGCGCTGTTGAGGCCGCGGTTGCGCTTGGCGATCACCACGCCTTCGTAGGCCTGGGCGCGCTTGCGGTTGCCTTCGACGACGTTCACGGAGACGATCACCGTGTCGCCGGGGGCGAATTCGGGGATGCTCTTGCCCAGGCGGGCGATTTCCTCTTGTTCGAGGGTCTGGATCAGGTTCATGGCTACCTCTGGGATCTTGCCCGCGCTGCGCCGCAACGCGAAGGCGTTGCTTCTGGCTTTGTCCTGGCTTCGCACTTTGCCAACTCGGTTGGCGGCGGCTCGGACGGCCGGGTAGAGGATCGGAAAGCCGGCAATTATAGCCCGGCGAGGAAATCCTCGTCCGCGCGGGTCAGGCGGCCGGCGGCACGGGCGGCGGCGATCAGGTCCGGCCGGTGCTTCGCGGTGACGGCCAGGCGCTGCTGGCGGCGCCAGGCCTCGATGCGGGCGTGGTGGCCGGACAGCAGTTCCGCCGGCACCTTCAGGCCGTTCCACTCCTCCGGGCGGGTGTAGTGCGGGCAATCGAGCAGCCCGTCCAGGGCGGGATTGAAGCTGTCTTCCTGGTGGCTGCCGGCGTCGTTCAGCACGCCCGGCTGCAGCCGCGCCACCGCGTCCAGCAGGGCCATGGCGGCGATCTCGCCGCCGGACAGGACGAAGTCGCCCAGGCTCAGCTGCACGTCCACGTGGGTGGCTATGAAGCGCTGGTCGATGCCTTCGTAGCGGCCACAAATGAGGATCGCGCCCGCGCTGGCCGACCAGCGCTCCACGCCCGCGTGGTCCAGGCGTTCGCCGATCGGGGAGAACAGGACCACCGGCGCGCTGTCGGCCCGGTCCGCCTTCACGGCCGCCAGGCAGCGCGCCAACGGCTCGGCCAGCATCACCATGCCGGGGCCGCCGCCGAAGGGGCGGTCGTCCACCCGGCGGTAGTTGCCCTCGGCGAAATCGCGCAGGTTCCACAGACGCACGTCCACCTGCTTCGTCTCGTAGGCGCGGCGCGTCACGCCCGCGGCCAGGAAGGGCGCGAACAGCTCGGGAAACAGCGTGAGGACGTCGAAGCGCATGCCGGCCTCAGTAGTCGGCCTGCCAGTCCACGTCGATGCGGCGCGCCTTCAGGTCCACGCCGTCGATGTAGGCGGCCACGAAGGGCACCAGGAGTTCCTGCGCCTTGCCGTCCTGCTCGAATTCCACGACCAGCACGGTCTGCGGGCCGGTGGGCATGAGGTCCTTCACCGTGCCGAGCTTCACGCCCTCGCGGTTGAAGACGTCCAGTCCCAGCAGGTCCACCCAGTAGTACTCGTCCTCGCCGGCGGTGGGGAAGGAGGAACGGGGAACGAAGATGCGGCAGCCCTTGAGCGCCTCGGCGCCGCTGCGGTCTTCCACGCCGTCGGCGCGCGCCACCACGGAATCGGAGTGCTCCTTGGCCTCGCGCACGCGCAGCAGCACCGTGCCGGAAAAGGCTTGCGGGCCTTTTTCGGACGGCTGCAGGTACCAGCGCTTGGAAGAGAACAGCGCCTGCGGGTCGGCGCTGTGGGGGAGGACCTTCAACCAGCCCTTGACCCCCCATGCATCGAGGATGCGCCCGACTTCGATGGCATCGGCGGGCAATTCCGCCGGTTCGATGTCCGCTGGCAGCGGGGCTGCCGGACGGCCGGGCGCGGCCACGGAAAGCTCAGGCCTGGGCGGGCGCCGCGGCCTTCGCGGCGGAGTCCTTCAGCAGGCGCTCCACCGTCGGGGACGCCTGGGCGCCGACGCCGCGCCAGTAGGTCAGGCGGTCCTGCGCGACGCGCAGCTTTTCCTCGCCGTCCTTGGCGACCGGGTTGTAGAAGCCCAGGCGCTCGATGAAGCGGCCGTCGCGCCGAACGCGCTTGTCCGCGACGACGATGTTGTAGAACGGACGGTGCTTGGCACCGCCGCGGGAGAGTCGAATGACGACCATGATTTATCCTTCGGGTGGATCAGCTGGTGCCCACGGGGCACTAACGATTTGTTCTTCCGGCGTTGAGACACGCGACTGGCCACCCGGCCAGCGACACGCCGAAAAGCCCGCGATTATAACTTCTTCTGTCTTTATGCTCTCCCTGCGCCCGAGCACGGACGCCGACATCCCGGCGATCACGGCGATCTATGCCCACCACGTGACCCACGGCACGGGCACCTTCGAGACCACGCCGCCCACCGAAAGCGAGATGGCGCAGCGCCGCGCCGACGTGCTCGCCAAGGGCCTGCCCTACCTGGTGGCGGAAGTGGACGGCCGGGTCCTCGGCTTCGCCTACTGCCAGTGGTTCAAGCCGCGGCCGGCCTACCGCTTCTCCGCCGAGGATTCGATCTACCTGGACCCGGATGCGGCCGGCCAGCGCATCGGCAACAAGCTGCTGTCGGAACTGGCGAAGCAGGCGGAGGCCGCCGGCGTGCGCAAGCTGATCGCGGTGATCGGCGACTCGAACAACGCGCGTTCGATCGGCGTGCACCGCGCCGTGGGCTTCCGCCACGTGGGCACCATCGAGTCCTGCGGCTGGAAGTTCGGCCGCTGGCTCGACATCGTGCTGATGGACAAGTTCCTCGGCGAAGGCAACCGCACGCCGGCGGAGCCGGTGGGCAAATGAAGAGCAAGACCCTCGCCGCCTGGCTGGCCTTCCTCGGCGGCCCCCTGGGCCTGCACCGCTTCTACCTGCGCGGCCTCACCGACCCGGTGGGCTGGATGCTGCCGATCCCGACGGCGCTGGGCCTGTACGGCATCGAACGGGTGCAGCAGTACGGGCAGGACGACACGCTCAGCTGGCTGCTGGTGCCGCTGCTGGGCTTCACCATCGCCGGCTGCTGCCTCACGGCGATCGTCTACGCGCTGACGCCGCCGGAAAAGTGGAACGCGCGCTTCAACCCCGGGATGCCGGGGGATGCGCCCGCCGGCGGAACGCGCTGGGCGACGATCTTCGCGATCGTGTTCTCGCTGATGGTGGGCGCGGGGGTGCTGATGGCCAGCATCGCGTTCAGCTTCCAGAGGTATTTTGAATACCAGGTGGAGGAAGGGCGGAGGATCAGCCAGTGACCGGCCCGTCATTCCCGCACAGGCGGGAATCCACGGCGCCCGCATTCGCTGCGCGCAGCGGCAGTCTGCAATGCCTTGGGTCCCCGCCTGCGCGGGGATGACGACTAGAACAACTGCAGGCTCACCCAGTACGCGATCGCCGCCACGAACGCGCTCGCCGGGATCGTGAGGATCCAGGCCCAGACGATGTTGCCCGCCACGCCCCAGCGCACCGCGCTCATGCGGTGCGTGGAGCCCACGCCGACGATGGCTCCGGTGATGGTGTGCGTGGTGGACACCGGGATGCCCAGCGAGGTGGCGATGAACAGCGTCATCGCGCCACCCGTTTCCGCGCAGAAGCCGCCCACCGGCTTGAGCTTGGTGATCTTCTGGCCCATGGTCTTGACGATGCGCCAGCCGCCGAACATGGTGCCCATGGCGATCGCGATGTAGCAGGCGATCACCACCCAGCTCGGCGGCGCCCTGTCGCCGGCGGCCACGTAGCCGGTGGCGATCAGCAGCATCCAGATGATGCCGATGGTCTTCTGCGCGTCGTTGCCGCCGTGGCCCAGGCTGTAGGCGCCGGCGGAGACCAGCTGCAGGCGGCGGAACCACTTGTCCACGCGCGACGGCCGGGTGGAGCGGAACACGTTCGACACCAGCACCATCATCAGCGAGCCGAGGATGAAGCCCAGCGTCGGCGAGACGAAGATGAAGATCACCGTCTTCCAGATGCCCGCGGCGATCAGCGAGCCGGCGCCGGCCTTGGCGATCACCGCGCCCACGATGCCGCCGATCAGCGCGTGCGAGGAACTGCTGGGGATGCCGTACCACCAGGTGATCACGTTCCAGGTGATGGCCCCCACCAGCGCGCCGAACACCACGTGCGTGTCCACCACCCCGGGCTCGACGATCCCCTTGCCCACCGTGGCGGCCACGCTCAGGTGGAAGATGAAGATCGCCACGAAGTTGAAGAAGGCGGCGAACACCACCGCCTGCGTGGGCTTGAGCACGCCCGTGGACACCACGGTGGCGATCGAGTTCGCCGCGTCGTGGAAGCCGTTCATGAAGTCGAACGCCAGGGCGATGGCGACCAGCAGGATCACGACCCACAGGGCCGCTTGCGTCACTTCCATGGTGGCGCCCGCCTCAGGAGTTCTCGAGGACGATGCCCTCGACGACGTTGGCCACGTCCTCGCACTTGTCGGTGATGGTCTCCAGCAGCTCGTAGATGGCCTTGAGCTTGATCACCTCGCGCACGTCGGGCTCCTCGCGGAACAGCTTGCTGAGCGCCGAGCGCATCACGCGGTCGGCGTCCGACTCCAGCTTGTCGATCTCCTCGCACACCTTCAGCGCGCCGACCGCGCTGTTGTGGTCGGACAGCTTGCTCAGGAGCGCCACGGCCTCCTGCACCCGCTCGCAGCAGCGCACGCTCAGGTCCGTCAGGCGGGTGATCTCCTCGGTCATGTGCCGCACGTCGTACAGCGCCATGGTCTCGGCCGAGTCCTGGATCAGGTCGGCCACGTCGTCCATGGTGTTGATCAGCGTGTGGATCTGCTCGCGGTCGATCGGCGTGATGAAGGTGGAGTGGATGAGGCGGTTCACTTCGTGCGTGACCTTGTCGGCCGCGCGCTCGGCGCGGTCCACTTCCTGGTTGTACTGCTCGCGCAGGTTCACGTCGGCGTAGTTGGCGACCAGCTTGGAGAACGCGTGCGCGCCTTCCACCATGCGCTCGGCGTGCTGGTTGAACATTTCGAAGAAGTTGCCTTCTTTCGGGAGCAGTTTCTTGAAGAGCATGGGGGCGCCGGGGCGGGTTTGTTTTGGTTCGAACCGCGGGCGAGTTTACCCGTCACGTTCCGTCAGCCATTGCGGAATATGAAATAGACCGCCCCCACCATGCACAGCGCCGCCCAGAGGTAGTCCAGCTTCAGCGGCTCCTTCAGGAAGTACACGGCAAAGGGCACGAACACGGCCAGGGTGATCACTTCCTGCATGATCTTGAGCTGCCCGACCGACAGTCCCGCCTGCTGGTGTCCGATGCGGTTGGCGGGCACCTGCAGCAGGTACTCGAACAGCGCGATGCCCCAGCTCACGAGGGCCGCGGTGTACCAGGGCGCCGTGGCCAGCCCGCGCAGGTGCCCGTACCAGGCGAAGGTCATGAACACGTTGGAGCCGACCAGCAGCAGCACCGTCTGCAGCGGCAGCGGAAGAAAGGAAGAAAGCGCACTCATGGCGGGATTATCGGAAGGGCTGGTCTGGGTGGACGAACACCTGCTGGTGCTGGACAAGCCGGCCGGCCTGCTGGCGGTGCCCGGACGCGGCGAGGACAAGCAGGACTGCCTGTCGGCACGGGCGCAGGCGCTGTGGCCCGACGCACTGGTCGTGCACCGCCTGGACATGGCGACCTCGGGCCTGTTCCTCATGGGCCGCGGCATCCACATGCAGCGCGTGCTCAGCCGCGCGTTCGCCGAGCGCGCCGTGCACAAGCGCTACGAGGCCGTCGTCGCAGGCCTGATGGGCGAACCCGGCCGGCAGGGCGAGATCGACCTGCCGCTGGCTGCCGACTGGCCGAGGCGGCCGCTGCAGAAGGTCGACCCCGTTCACGGCCGGCCGAGCACGACGCGCTGGCAGGTGCTGGCGGTGGCGGGCGACACGACGCGGCTCGCGCTGGAGCCCGTGACCGGGCGCTCGCACCAGCTGCGCGTGCACCTGCAGGC
>DASWUI010000357.1:0-3709 GCA_036401715.1 Ramlibacter sp.
CCGCCCTGCCCCTGCCCCTGGCGCGTCGCCAGCGGATCGGGCTGGCGGCCCGGAGGACCGCCCTTGGGGCGCGGGCCGTCGCCGCGCGTGCCGCCGCTGCGGCGCTTGTTGCGCCCGCCCTTGCCGCCGCCTTCGCCGGCATGCTCGCGGCGCTCGGAACGGCCCAGGTTGGGCGCGCCGGCGGCGCGCGTCAGCGCGTCGATGTCGCGCTCGTCGAGCTCCATGAAGGCGCCGCGCTTGAGCCCGCGCGGCAGCACCATGGCGCCGTAGCGGATGCGGATGAGGCGGCTCACGGCATGGCCGACCGCCTCGAACAGGCGGCGCACCTCGCGGTTGCGGCCTTCGTTGATGGTGACGCGGTACCAGACGTTGGAGCCCTCGCCGCCGCCTTCCTCGATCGTCCCGAAGGAAGCGCGGCCGTCGTCGAGCTCCACGCCATCGAGCAGCCGCTGCCGTTCTTCGCCGGACAGCGCGCCGAGCACCCGCACGGCGTACTCGCGCTCCAGCCCGAAGCGCGGGTGCATGAGCTTGTTGGCGAGCTCGCCCGAGTTGGTGAACAGCAGCAAGCCTTCGGTGTTCAGGTCGAGGCGGCCGACCGACTGCCACTTGCCCTGCTGCAGCTTGGGCAGCTTGCGGAACACGGTGGGGCGGTTCTGCGGGTCGTCGTGGGTGACGACCTCGCCCACCGGCTTGTGGTAGGCGATCACGCGCGGCGGCGGCGGGGCGATCCGCACCTTGATCGGCTTGCCGTTGACCTTGATCTGGTCGCCGAACTGGATGCGCTGGCCGATGTGGGCGGGCTCGTTGTTGACCGAGATCCGCCCCTCCATGATCAGCTGCTCCATCTCCAGCCGGGAGCCGAGGCCGGCCTGGGCCAGCACCTTGTGCAGCTTGGGCGTTTCCGGCTGGGGCGCCAGCACGCGCTTGGGCGGCGCGGCGTCGGGCGATTCCTCCTCGGCGTCGAAGCGGCCGGTGACGACGTCCACGAAGCGGTCGGACGGCTCGGCCGGGGAGGTTTCGGGCTCCGGACCCTGTTCGGCCGCTTCCGGCGTGCGTTCGTCGCCGTCCTCGCCTTCGTCGCGGTCGTCATCCTCCTCGTCCGCCAGGTCCCCGGTGCGGGGATCCTCGGGCTCGCCGCCGCCGGGAGCGGCCGCCTGCGGTACCGCCTCGGGCTCGCGCTTGCCGGCCTCCTGCGGGCTGTCGTCGGAGGGCGCACGGGCCATCGCGTCGGTCGGATCGTTCATTGCTTCAGGTCTCGATGGCTTGCGGGGCGTCGCGGTCGCCGATGCCGGCGTCGTTGGAAGCGGCGGGGGGAGTGTCGTTGGCGGCCTGCCCGCCGTCGGCCGGCGCGGCTGCATCCTCGCCGTCGCCCATGGCGAGTTCCGGCTGCGGCTCGCCGGCCTGCGCCAGCGCCTCGAAGACACCGTGCTGCGTGGGGCTCTGCAGCTCGGGCAGCTGGTCGAGCGATGCCAGGCCGAGGTCGTCGAGGAACTGGCGCGTGGTGGCATAGAGTGCCGGGCGGCCGACCGCCTCCCGGTGGCCGATCACCTCGATCCAGCCGCGGTCTTCCAGCTGCTTGAGGATCTGGGTGTTGATGGTCACGCCGCGGATGTCTTCCATGTCGCCGCGCGTGACCGGCTGGCGGTACGCGATGATCGCCAGCGTCTCGAGCGCCGCGCGGCTGTACTTCGGCGGCTTCTCGGGGTGCAGCCGGTCGAGGTATTCGCGCATCCCGGGCCGGCTCTGGAAACGCCAGCCGCTGGCGACGCACACGAGCTCCACGCCGCGCTGCGCCCAGTCGTCCTGCAGCTCGGCCAGCAGGTCCTTGATGGTGTCGGCCCCGAGCTCGTCGCCGAACAGGACGCGCAGCTCCCGAACCGTCAGCGGCTGCTGCGTGCAGATCAGCGCGGTTTCGAGGACGCGCTTGGCATCCGCCGTATTCATCGTTTCGTCGTGATGGAGGAGGCGCCTCGCACGGCGCCGCTGTTCTGGGCCAAGGGCTTTGTTCTTGGGTTCGCCGCCGCGGCGCTTTCCCCTCCGAGGGACGCCTGGGCGGATGCCGGGCCGGACACGCCATCGAAGGCCGCCGCCGCGGGCTGGCTCGTGAGCCATTCGGATTCATTGTAACGCAGGCCCCACGCCGCCCATGCGGCGCGCAGGTCGGGCGGCAGGGGCGCGTGGAACGCCAGCGCCGCGCCCGTGACGGGATGCGCGAACGCGAGCCGGAAGGCATGCAGCGCCTGCCGTGCCAGCCCCGCCGCGGCAGCGCCGCCGTAAAGCGGATCGGCCAGCAGCGGATGGCCGATGTGCGCCATGTGCACCCGGATCTGGTGCGTGCGGCCGGTCTCCAGCGTGCACAGCACGGCGCAGCCGGCCTCGCCCTGCTCCAGCAGTTCGATCACGGTGGCCGCGGGCTTGCCCGGATGGCGCTGCGGGTCGACCACCGCCATGCGCAGCCGGTTGCGCGGGTCGCGGCCGATGGGCGCCTCCACCCGCCGGCGCGCGGGCCCCTGCCAGGGCCGGTGCGCCAGCGCGAGGTACTGGCGCGAGACCTCGCGCGCGGCGATCATCGCCACCAGCCGGTCCATGGCCGCGCGCGTGCGCGCCACCACCATCAGGCCGCTCGTGTCCTTGTCCAGACGGTGCACGATGCCCGCGCGCGGCAGGCTGCGCGCCTGCGCGTCGCGCGCGAGCAGCGCGTTGAGCAGCGTGCCGGTCCAGTTGCCGGGTGCCGGGTGCACCACCAGCCCGGCCGGCTTGTCGATGACCAGCAGGTGCTCGTCCTCGTGCACCACGGCCAGCGGCAGCTCCTGCGGGATGAAGGCCTGGCTCTGGGGCGTGGGGCGCAGGTCCACCTCGCCTTGCTCGCCCGCCTTCACCCGCTGCGAGGCGCGCGTCGCGGTGGCACCGCCCAGGCGCACCGCGCCGGCGGCGATCAGCTGCTGCAGGTAGCTGCGCGAGAACTCGGGCACCAGGCCGGCCAGCGCGCGGTCGAGCCGCTCGCCGTGCAGGGCGGCGCCCACGGTGAACGGCCGGGTTTCCGCCTCCGCGCCGGGCTCTTCCAGCAGGTCCTCGGTCGCGGGCTGCAGGGGGTCGGTCGATATAATGGCTCGCCCTTCAGGTCAAGAGAGTTGCATGGTCGTCCGAGCCAAATTATCCGTGGTCCCCGTCCTGCTCGCCGCATCCGTGCTGGCGGGCTGCTCCAGCCTCAAGGGCGAGGACGACAAGACCGCCACCTGGAGCCCGAACAAGATCCACGCGGAGGCCCGCGAGGAGATGAGCGGGGGCGCCTACGAGAAGGCGATCCCGCTGCTGGAGAAGCTCGAAGGCCGCGCCGCCGGCACCCCGCTGGCGCAGCAGGCGCAGCTCGATCGCGCCTATGCCCAGTACAAGGCGGGCGAGCAGGCGCAGGCGCTCGCCACGCTCGACCGCTTCATCAAGCTGCACCCGGCCAGCCCGGCGATCGACTACGCGCTGTACCTCAAGGGCATCGTCAACTTCAACGACAACCTGGGCATGTTCTCCTTCATCACGCGCCAGGACCTGTCCGAGCGTGACCAGAACGCCGCCAAGGAATCGTTCGAGGCCTTCCGCGAACTGGCCTCGCGCTTTCCCGACTCGCGCTACACGCCCGATGCGCGCGCGCGCATGACGTACATCGTCAACTCGCTGGCGCAGTACGAGGTGCACGTGGCCCGCTACTACTACA
>DASWUI010000358.1:0-2270 GCA_036401715.1 Ramlibacter sp.
CCACGCTGTCGATCGTCGCGGTGTTCCTTCCGATCGGCTTCATGGGCGGCATCATCGGGCGCTTCTTCCACCAGTTCGGCATCACCATCGTCGCAGCGGTGCTGATCTCGATGTTCGTGAGCTTCACGCTGGACCCGATGCTGTCCTCGGTCTGGCACGACCCGGAAGCGGAGGGGCACGGCAAGCCCAGGGCGAAGCTCACGACCTACGACCGCACCATCGGCCGCGTCACCGGCTGGTTCGACCGCGCCACCGAAAGCCTGGCCGACAGCTACCAGACCATCCTGCGCTGGTCGCTGCGCCACAAGCTGGCCACCGTGCTCGGCTCGACCGCGATCTTCGTCACCAGCATCTTCATGGTGCCGCTGCTCGGGACCGAGTTCGTGCCCAAGGCCGACTACTCGGAAACGAGCCTGAACTTCTACACGCCGGTGGGCTCCTCGCTGGAGCTGACCGAAGCCAAGGCGCAGCAGGTCGAGTCCATCATCCGCGAGTTCCCGGAGGTGCGCTACACGCTGTCGACCATCAACACCGGCGCGCAGACCGGCAAGATCTACGCCTCGGTGTACGTGCGCCTGGTGGACCGCAAGGACCGCAGCCGCAGCGTCGACGAGATGGCCGCCATCCTGCGCAACCGACTGGCACAGGTCCCGGGCATCACGGTCACGCACGCCGGCCTGCTGGACGCGGTGGGCGGCAACAAGCAGATCGAGTTCTCGCTGCAGGGGCCGGACCTGAAGGAGCTGGAGCGCCTGTCCACCCTGGTCATGCAGCGCATCCGCGGCATCCCCGGGCTGGTGGACCTGGACTCCAGCGTCAAGCCGGACAAGCCGACCATCGCCATCCAGGTGCGCCGTGAAGCGGCGTCGGACCTGGGCCTGTCGGTGGCCCAGATCGCCAGCTCCCTGCGCACGCTGGTGGCCGGCCAGACGGTGGGCAACTGGCGCGCCCCGGACGACCAGACCTACGACGTGAACGTGCGGCTGGCGCCGGACGCGCGCAACGCGCCGGCCGACCTCGAACGCCTGCCCTTCGCCACCGGCACCAACGCGGACGGAAGCGCCCGCATCGTCCGCCTCAACCAGGTGGCCTCGGTGCGCGAGGGCACCGGGCCCAACCAGATCAACCGGCGCGACCTCACGCGCGAGGTGGCGGTCAACGCCAATGCGTACGGCCGCTCGGCCGGCGAGATCTCCAACGACATCCGCGCCCAGCTGGACGCGATCCAGTTCCCGCCGGGCTACCGCTACCAGTTCGGCGGCTCCACCAAGAACATGAAGGAGTCCTTCGGCTACGCGGTGTCCGCGCTGGCGATGGCCGTGATCTTCATCTACATGATCCTGGCCAGCCAGTTCAAGAGCTTCCTGCAGCCGCTGGCGCTGATGACCTCGCTGCCGCTGACGCTGATCGGCGTCGTGCTGGCCCTGCTGATGTTCGGCTCCACCCTGTCGATCTTCTCGGTCATCGGCATCGTGATGCTCATGGGCCTGGTGACCAAGAACGCCATCCTGCTGGTGGACTTCGCGATCCGCATGCGCGAGCAGGGCATGGAGCGCTCGCAGGCCCTGCTGCACGCCGCCCGGGTGCGGCTGCGCCCGATCCTGATGACCACCCTGGCCATGATCTTCGGCATGGTGCCGCTGGCCTTCGCCCTGAGCGAAGGCTCCGAGCAGCGGGCGCCCATGGGCCAGGCGGTGATCGGCGGGGTGATCACCTCTTCCCTGCTGACCCTGGTGGTCGTGCCGGTCGTCTACTGCTACCTGGATGACCTGGCTCAATGGTTGCTGCGACGGCGCCGGCCCGCGGGCGGGGGGGCCGGGGCGGAGCCCGTGCCGGCTTCTAAAATGGATGGTTTGTCCTGACCGCCCGAGAAAGAACCATGACCGCCCCGATCGACATCGAACGCGCCCGCTTCAACATGATCGAGCAGCAGATCCGCCCCTGGGACGTGCTCGACCTGGACGTGCTGGCCCTGCTGTCGCACGTCAAGCGCGAGGACTTCGTGCCGCTGGCGCACAAGGCCCTGGCCTTCGCCGACCTGCAGATCCCGCTGCTGGCGCCCACCGACGTGGCCATGCGCCACGGCCAGTGCATGCTCGAGCCCAAGGTGGAGGCCCGCATGCTGCAGGACGTCGCCCCGAAGCCCCACGAGAAGGTGCTGGAGGTCGGCGCGGGCTCCGGCTACATGGCCGCCCTGCTCGCCAGCCAGGCCCAGCGCGTGCTGACCCTGGAGATCGAGCCGCAGCTGGCCGCCATGGCGCGCGAGAACC
>DASWUI010000359.1:0-2222 GCA_036401715.1 Ramlibacter sp.
GCTCCCCTGCCTGCGCCGCCCGCACCGGTTGCGGCGCCTCCCGCTCCGCTGTCCGTCCCGGTGCCGCCTGCTCCTGCCGCCGTGCCGCCCCGTTCGCAAGGTCCCGTGATCGACGTGCCGGTGGCGCCCGGTTCCCCGCAGGCCGGCTCGGCCACGCCGGTGCCGGCGCCCGGTCCGGGCTGGGGCGCGCCGGGCGTCGCCCCGGCGGTTCCGGCGCGTCCGGTGCTGCCGCCGGCGCCTCGGATCCTGCCGCCGGACCGGCGCGTCATCGTTCCGGGCCCCTGGAACACGCAGCGGCGCAGCCTCGCCGACATGGCCAACGAACAGCTGCGGCGCGGCAAGCCGAAGGACCCGCTGGCCGAGGGCATGGAAGGCGCGGCGCGCGAGGACTGCCTGCGCCCGAGCGAAAGGGAAAGCAGCGTGGGCGGGCTGCTCAACGCGCCCTCGGTGATCGGCCGCGCACTGTCGGGCAACTGCCCGAAGTGAGCCTAGAGCCCTTCGCCGTCCCCGGTCTGCGGATCGCGTTCCTGGCCGGGCCCGCGCACGCTCGGGTCACAGTACACGGCCGACAGCGGATGGCGCACGCCGGCCAGGTAGTCCTCCAGGCAGCGCAGCACCAGGGGGCTGCGGTGGCGCTCCGCCGTCGCCCGCAGCTCTTCCGGCGTCATCCACAGCGTGCGCACGACGCCCACGTCGAGCGGCCGGTCGGGCACGTGCTCGCCCAGTTCGCCGGTGAAGGCGAAGCGCAGGTAGGTGATGTCCTCGCCGGTGGTGGAGCGCTGGAAGCGCGAGATGTACACGCCCAGCAGGTGCGTGGGCCGGAAGTGCCAGGCGGTTTCCTCCATGGCCTCGCGCGCGCAGCCCTCGGCGGGCGTCTCCCCGGGGTCCAGGTGGCCGGCCGGGTTGTTGATGCGCAGGCCTTCCGACGTTTCTTCTTCGATCATCAGGAAGCGGCCGCCGCGCTCGATGACGGCGGCCACGGTGACGCTCGGTCGCCAACGGTTGTCCATGGCGCATTATGTTGTTCTTCAGCAGAATGGTGGCCTCCGCGCCCTGCCCACTCCATGCTCCGAACACCTGCCGCGCTGCTCTTCTCCCTCGCCGTGTCCCTGCCGGCGCTCGCGCAACAGAACCTCCCGGCCATCCAGGCGCCGCCCGCCGTCGCCAATCCCTACGGCCTCGGCGCGCTGTGGGCGCAGGGGGACATCGTGTCGCGCGCGACCATCGCCATCCTGGTGGTCATGTCGCTGGCCAGCTGGTACGTGCTGGTCGCCAAGCTGGTGGCGCAGTCGCGCATGGGCGGGCAGGGCCGCGCGGCCAACGAGAGCTTCTGGAAGGCCGACAGCGTGCAGCAGGGCGCCGAGGCGCTGCAGCCGGGCAGCCCCTACCGCTTCATCGCGGAGTCGGCGCTGGCGGCCACGCGCAAGCACGACGGCCTGATCGGCAAGGTGGACCTCAACACCTGGGTCGCGCAGAGCATCGAACGGGCGGTGGGCACGGTGCACAGCCGCACGCAGGAGGGCCTGGCGGTGCTGGCCACGGTGGGCTCCACCGCGCCCTTCGTCGGCCTGTTCGGCACCGTCTGGGGCATCTACAACGCGCTGGTGCGCATCGGCGCGTCCGGCCAGGCCTCGATCGACAAGGTGGCGGGCCCGGTCGGCGAGGCGCTGATCATGACGGCGATCGGCCTGGCGGTCGCGGTCCCCGCCGTGCTCGGCTACAACTGGCTGGTCCGGCGCAACAAGGTGGCCATGGACACCGTGCGCTCCTTCGGATCGGACCTGCACACCGTGCTGCTGGCCACCGGCGGCAAGGGAGCCTGAGCTTGGCCATCCGCTATGCGTCGCAGCAGGAGGGCGACGATGCGCTGATCGCGGAGATCAACACCACGCCGCTGGTGGACGTGATGCTGGTGCTGCTGATCATCTTCCTGATCACCATCCCGGTGGTGAACAGCTCCATCGCGGTCGCCCTGCCGCGCGAGCAGAACGTCCAGCGCGATGCGCAGCAGGAGAACGTGATCGTCACGGTGGACGCCCAGGGCGCCACCTACTGGTTCGACACGCGCCTGCCCGACCAGCCCGCGCTGGCCGAGCTGCTCACGAAGGTCGCCGCCATGAGCCCGCAACCCGAGCTGCACATCCGCGGCGACGTGCGTGCCGACTACGAGGCGGTGGGCCGCGTGGTGCTGGCGGCGCAGCAGGCGGGCATCGCCCGCATCG
>DASWUI010000360.1:0-1846 GCA_036401715.1 Ramlibacter sp.
CCCGCCTTCGCGGGAATGACGGGGGTGGATCCCCGCCTCCGCGGGATGACGGAGGTGGCGCCCTGCAATAAATCACAGCCGCTCATCCATACCCACCCACTTTTCCCGGCTTTTCTTTTTAAATCAACAGCTTAATTGGCAATCTGCAGAGTTTGGGTCATACTGAACCTCCTTCCCGCGCACCCCTGGTGCCAGGAGCAACCGATGATGACCCGTTACGCACTGATTCCTTTCGCCGTACTCGCTTTCGCCACGGTCGCGTCCGCCCAGACCCAGATCTGGCGCTGCGGCAACTCGTACACCAACGACAAGGCGGAGGCCGCGGCCAAGAACTGCAAGCTGGTCGAAGGCGGCAACGTCACGGTGGTGCAGGGCACCAAGGTCAACGGCGCCGCCAAGGGCGTGGCCACGGCCCCGCAGTCGGCCGCCAGCCCGCAGCGCGTGGACGCCGGCGACCAGAAGGCGCGGGACACCGAGGCGCGGTCCATCCTCGAGGCCGAGCTGAAGAAGGCCGAGGCCCGCCAGGCGGAGCTGCTCAAGGAATACAACAACGGCGAGCCCGAGAAGATCGGCCCCGAGCACAAGAACTACCAGAAGTACCTGGACCGGGTGGCCGAACTGAAGGCCGCCATCGAGCGCAACGAGAAGGACATCGCGGGCCTGCGCCGTGAACTCGGCCGCACGGGCGGCACGGCCGCAAAATGAGGGCTTGAACAAGCCCTCCGCCAACCCGCAGCGCTTCCAGTCCTTCGACCTGCTGGCCACCCTCGTGGCCGTGGTCCGCGGGGACGGTACCGTCCTCTTCGCCAATTCCGCCCTGGAGGATGCCGTCGGCACCTCCCGCCGCGCGATCGAGGGCGCGAGCTTCCTGCCCTTCTTCACCGAGCCGAACGTGCTGCGCACCGCCCTCGAAGGCGCGCGCGTCAACGAGTACGCGGCGCTGCGCTACGACGCGCGCCTGGTGCGCCAGCAGGCCGAGCCCATGCCGGTGCACGTGGTACTGGCCCAGACCGAGGTGCCGGACGAATACGTGGTGGAACTGCTGCCGCTGGAGGCGCAGGCGCGGCAGGACCGCGAGGAGCGCCTGATCGACCAGGCGCAGGCCAACAAGGAGTTGATCCGCAACCTCGCCCACGAGATCAAGAACCCGCTGGGCGGCATCCGCGGCGCGGCGCAGCTGCTGGAGATGGACATCGACCCGCAGCTGAAGGACTACACGCGCGTGATCATCCACGAGGCCGACCGCCTGCAGACGCTGGTGGACCGGCTGCTGGCGCCGCACCGCCGCCCGCACGTGGTGGGCGACGTGAACATCCACGAGGTGTGCGAGCGCGTGCGTTCGCTGATCCTGGCGGAGTTCCCCAAGGGCCTGCGCGTCGTGCGCGACTACGACACCTCGATCCCCGAATTCCGCGGCGACCGCGAGCAGCTGATCCAGGCCGTGCTGAACATCGCGCACAACGCCTGCCAGGCACTGACCGACCGCATGGCGGCGGGCGACGCGCAGCTCACGTTCCGCACGCGCATCGGCCGGCAGGTCACATTCGGTAAGCAGCGCTATCGACTGGCACTGGAATTGCATGTCATCGACAACGGGCCCGGCGTGCCGGACTCGATCAAGGACCGCATCTTCTTCCCGCTCGTGTCGGGACGCGAGGGCGGCTCCGGCCTGGGGCTCACGCTGGCGCAGACCTTCGTGCAGCAGCATCATGGCCTGATCGAGTGCGACAGCGTGCCGGGGCGCACGGACTTCAAGATTCTGATTCCGTTGCCTTAGCAGCCGGGCCTGTGAGATCTGTCATCCCCGCGGAAGCTGGTGTGATGAATCGTCATCCCAGCGAAGGCT
>DASWUI010000361.1:0-2268 GCA_036401715.1 Ramlibacter sp.
CGGCACTCCGCGGAAACCAACAACGTGATCATCGTCGGCAGCGGGCGCCTTGCCCGGTACCTGCACCAGCGCATTGCGGCGAACGACTGGCTGGGGCAGCGAGTCGTGGGCCATGTCCGGCTTGCCTCCGGGCCGGCGGCCGGCGAAGAGCCCGTGCCCGCCGGCTTCGGCGACCCGGCTCCCTGCCTCGGCCAGCGCGACCAGCTGATCGAGCTGATCACGCTGCACAACGTGAGGACGGTGTACTTCGCGATACCGCTGAATGCCTCGGAGATCGTGGAGAGCCTGTACTTCCGCCTGCTGGACAAGCACGTGGCCGTCCACTGGGTCCCCGACATCTTCTCGCTGCGCCTGGTGAACCACGCGGTCACGGAGATCGCGGGGATCCCGGTCCTGACGCTGTCCGAAACGCCGCTGATCGGCACGCGCCGGCTGTTCAAGACGCTGGAGGACTTCGTCCTGTCGGTGTTCCTCCTCGTGCTGCTCGCGCCGGTGATGCTGGCCATCGCCGCCGCCATCCGGCTCGACAGCCCCGGGCCCGTCTTCTTCCGCCAGGCGCGCCTGGGCTGGGGCGGCAAGGAATTCCACATCTGGAAGTTCCGCAGCATGTACGTGCACGATGCCCATGGGCAGGTGGTGCAGGCGCGCAGGAACGACCCGCGCGTGACGCGCGTGGGCGCCTTCCTGCGCCGCACCAGCCTCGACGAACTGCCGCAGATCTTCAACGTGATCCGCGGGGAGATGTCGCTGGTGGGGCCCCGGCCCCACGCCGTGCAGCACGACCTGGAGTACGCGCGCCACATCATCCACTACTTCGCGCGCCACAACATCAAGCCGGGGATCACCGGCCTCGCGCAGGTGCGCGGCCTGCGTGGGGAAACGCGCGAGATCGGGCAGATGCTTCTGCGCGTCGAAAGCGACATCGAGTACATCAACAACTGGTCGGTGTGGCTCGACCTCGCGATCCTGGCGCGCACCACGCGCGCGCTGACCGGCCGGAACGCTTACTGACGACCGCGCCGCAGGGCGGCGCGGCACCGCGAAGCCGAATGGCACCAACGGGTCATTGTCCGGGGGAGCGTGCCAGCCTACTCTGTCTCCAGTGCCGATTCTTCCCACGACTGGAGCCCTGCCATGCTGAAGATGAAGAACAACAAGTCCGTCCTGCCTGCGGTGTGCGGCGCGGCCGCGATCGCATTCGCGGGCGCCACCGAGGCTGCGGTGGTGCCGATCGAGCAGACGCTGACGCTGGAGAATCCCTCCGGCTCGCTCGTCTACAACATCGCCACGGACGGCGGCGCCGCGGCCACGACCAGCTTCTACCAGCTGATCGTCGACCCGACCTGGACCTTCCCGACCAAGTTCACCACCTTCTCCACGGAGCCGACGGGGACCACGGCGTCGTACAGCCTCTACGTCGACATCGACCCGTCCACGGCGACCAGCGACACCGGCGCTCCGCTGACGAGCTGGACCGTCACTGACGTTCCGATGAACAACACGATCCCGTTCTACACGTACCTGCTGGGCGCCGGCCAGTACGTGCTGCAGCTCACCACGCTGCCCACCCAGTTCTCCATCTCGACGCAGATCTCCGCGGTGCCGCTGCCCGGCGCGATCTGGCTGTTCGGGTCGGCGCTGCTGGCGTTCCTGGGCATTTCCGCCCGCCGCAAGCTGTGAAGTCCCGCCGCGGGCGCCGCAAGGCAGCGACGCCCGCCCCAACCAGGTGAATCCGATGTCCCACCGTCTCTTCGCGCTGGTCCTTCTTCTCCTCGCCGCGCCCGCGGTGCCTGCGGAGTCCGCCGACACGTATGCGCTGCGGCACGGCGACCGCCTGCAGATCTCGGTGTGGAAGGAGGATGCGCTGAACCGCGAGGCGAGGGTGCTGCCCGACGGAAGCATCGGATTCCCGCTGGTCGGGCGAATCATGGTCGTGGGGCTCTCCACCGTCGACGTGGAAAGGCGCATCGTCGACGGCCTCAAGCGCTACATGCCGGACCCCGTGGTCAGCGTCGTGGTCACCGGCACCGAGGGCAACCACGTGTACGTCCTGGGCAAGGTGCTGAAGCCGGGGCCCATCGCGCTGACGGGGCCCGACACGACCGTGCTGCAGGTCCTCAGCCAGGCCGGCGGCCTCGACCGCTTCGCCAACGCCGATGCCATCATGGTCATGCGCAAGCTGGCGAAGGAGGCGCGCCCGCAGACGCTGCGAGTGCGCTACGGCGACCTGCTGCGGGGCGAGGCTCTGGAGTCCAACGTCGTGATGCG
>DASWUI010000362.1:0-2119 GCA_036401715.1 Ramlibacter sp.
AGCTGCCATGAAAGCCCGCATCGCCCTGCCCTTCACCCTGCTGTTCTGCGCCCTGTCCGCCTCCGCCCAGGCGCCGGCGGACGCGCCGCCGCCCGCCATCCGCCCCGCCGCCGCTTACGATCCGGCGAAGCTGCCCGACGACGCCTACGGCAAGCTGGTGCGCTACGGCAAGGAACTCACCGAACGCACCTTCGCGCACATCGGCCCCGAGGTGAAGGACCCGAGGATGCGCTATGCGGGCAACAACCTCGCCTGCGCGTCCTGCCACCAGGGCGCGGCGACCAAGGCCTTCGCGATGCCGTGGGTCGGCGTGTCCGCCGCCTTCCCGCAATACCGCGCCCGCGAGAACGAGGTCAGCACGGTGGAGGAACGCGTCAACGGCTGCATGGAACGCAGCATGGCCGGCAAGCCGCTGCCCCTGGACAGCCGCGAGATGAAGGCCTTCGTGACCTACATCCACTTCCTCTCGCGCGACGTGCCGATCGGCGCGCGCGTGCAGGGGCAGGGCCTGCCGCCGTTCAAGGCGCCCGAGCGCCGCGCCGACACGGTGGCGGGCGGGAAGATCTACCAGGAGAAGTGCGCCGCCTGCCACGGCGCGGACGGCGCCGGCACGCGCGCGGGCCCGGTGGGCAGCGCCAGCGGGTACACCTTCCCGCCGCTGTGGGGCAAGGACTCGTTCAACAACGGGGCCGGCATGAGCCGCCTGCTGTTCGCGTCCGCCTTCATCCGCACCAACATGCCGCTGGGCGCCGCGCACGGCCAGCCGCAGCTGACCGAGGAGCAGGCGTACGACGTGGCGGCCTTCATGCTCAGCCAGCCGCGCCCGGAGAAGGCCAACCTGGACCGCGACTTTCCGGCGCGCTGGAACAAGCCGGTGGATGCGGCCTTCCCGCCCTACGTGGCCGGCGGCACCCCCGACCAGCACAAGTACGGCCCGTTCGGCCCGCTGCAGGAAAAGATGAAGGCCTTGCGCGACGCGGCGGCGAAGTAGGGCTCAGCCCGCGGCGGGCGGGGCCTCGGCGCTGCCCGCCGGCGGCGCATCCTCGTAGAAGGGCTCGACCTTGCCCTTGAGCTTGATCAGCAGGGGCTTGCCCTTGCGGTCGAGCGTCTTGCCCGCCGGCACCTTGATCCAGCCCTCGCTGATGCAGTATTCCTCGACGTCCTGGCGCTCCTTGCCGTTGAAGCGGATGCCGATGTCGTGCTCGCACACTTCCTTGTTGAAATGGGGGCTGCGGGGGTCGACCGAAAGGTGGTCGGGCAGCTCGGGTCTGGTGGGGCTGGGGGAACTCATGGCCGTATTGTCGTGAATCCGGGCCGGGAGCGGCGCGGGCTCCCTTGCTATAAAGCTGGATTCGAGGCCACGGATGACCCCCCTTCGCTTCAACGTGTTCGGCCGGATCTACCTGGTGCAGCGGGAGGCCGGGTCGTGGCAAGCGCATGCGCTCGGGCAGGACGGCAAGCGCAGCCCGGCCGGCTTCGTGATCCCCGAGTTCATCGGGGAAGGCGAGCTGGAGCAGTTCCTCTTCGACCTGTTCCACGAGAGCGCGCCGCCGGGCCACGGCGACGTGCGGCGCATCGCGCCCGACCCCGCGGCCGCTTCCGTCCGCCGCCTCGGACCCGGCGACGAGGCCTGCATGCGCGCGATGCTGCACATGTTCGGCAAGGCCTTCGGCGAGGTGGACACCTACGCGGCCAGGCAGCCGCGCAGCGCCTACCTGCGCCGGCTTCTCGGCCGCGAGGGCTTCTTCGCCCTCGCCGCGCTGCGCGACGGGGAGGTCGTGGGCGGCCTCGCGGCCTACGAGCTGGTGAAGTTCGAGCAGGAGCGCAGCGAGATCTACATCTACGACCTCGCCGTCTCCGCCGGGCACCGGCGCCAGGGCATCGCCACGGCCCTGATCCGCGAGCTGCAGCGCATCGCGGCGTCGCGGGGCGCGCACGGGGTCTTCGTGCAGGCGGATGCGGGCGACGATCCGGCCATCGCGCTGTATTCCAGGCTGGGCATCCGCCACGACGTGCTGCACTTCGACCTGCCGCCCAGCCCGGGGGGAGCCTAGGTCCCCAGCAACTCCCCGACCGGCTTGAGGTGGTCCACCCGGTCGCACACGGCCTTCACCGCCAT
>DASWUI010000363.1:0-12159 GCA_036401715.1 Ramlibacter sp.
CCCCGCCTTGAGCATGGCGATGCGGCTGCACAGCGCCTCGGCCTCCTCCAGGTAGTGGGTGGTGAGGAGCACGGTGTGGCCTTCGCGGTTCAGGCGCGCGATGAACTGCCACAGCGTCTGCCGCAGTTCCACGTCCACGCCCGCGGTCGGCTCGTCCAGGACGATCACGGGTGGCTTGTGCACCAGGGCCTGCGCCACCAGCACACGGCGCTTCATGCCGCCGGAGAGCTGGCGCATGTTGGAGCCCGCCTTGTCGGCCAGGCCGAGGTTCGCGAGCAGTTCGTCGATCCAGGCGTCGTTGTTCTTCACGCCGAAGTAGCCGGACTGGATGCGCAGCGCCTCGCGCACCGTGAAGAAGGGATCGAACACCAGTTCCTGCGGCACGACCCCGAGCTGGCGGCGTGCCTGCGCGTAGTCCGCCTGGACGTCGTGGCCGCGCACGAGCACCCGGCCCGAGGTGGCGCGCACCAGGCCGGCCAGGATGCTGATCAGGGTGGTCTTGCCCGCGCCGTTGGGGCCGAGCAGGCCGAAGAACTCGCCTTGCTCGATGTCGAAGCTGACATTGTCCAGCGCCTGGAAGCTGCCGCGCGCGGTGCTGTAGGTCTTGGAGACGGACTGGAAGGAGATGGCGGGCATGGACAACCGGCCATTTTACCGGGCGGGTCCCGGCCCCTCCCGGCGGCGGGTCACTGGGCGGACGGCGGCTCCGGCAGGAGTTCGGCCACGCCATACAGCGTGGCCAGCGCGCGCAGGCGCGGATGCATGTGGCTCACCGCGAAGGCCTTGCCCTGCGCTAGTGCTTCGCGCCGGCATTCCAGCAGCACGGCGAGCGCGGAGGAGTCGAAGTCGCGCAGGGCCGAGGCATCCGCCACCGCCTGCGAGCCCGGTTCCGAACGCAGCGCCTGCGCCAGCATGCGGCAGCAGGCGCTGGCCTGGGCGTGCGTGAGTTCGGCGGGCAGCACCAGCACGGCGGCCTCAGCCCTTCTTGCCGTTGCCGGCGTTGGTCTTGTTGCGCTCGGCCATCGAGGCGATCAGGCCATCGATGCCCCTGGCATTGACCTGCTCGGCGAACTGGCTGCGGTAGGTTTCCACCAGCCACACGCCCAGCACGTTCAGGTTGTAGATCTTCCAGCCGGCGGGCGTCTTCTGCAGGCGGTATTCCAGCTGGATCGGCTCGCCGCGGCCGCGGATCTCGCTGCGGACGACGACGTCGGTGTCGGTGGGCTGCGCGCGCAGCGGCTTGACGTTGACCTTCTCGTCGTTCACCTGCGAGAGCGCGCCGGCATAGGTGCGCACCAGCAGCAGCTTGAATTCGTCCTGCAGGCGCTGGCGCTGTTCCGGCGTGGCCTGGCGCCAGGCCGGGCCGACGGCCGCGGCCGTCATGCGCTGGAAGTTCACGTGCGGCATGATCTTGCTGTCGACCACTTCCATGACCCGGTCGACGTTGCCCGACTGCACCAGCTTGTCGGTGCGGATGATGGTGAGGACCTCGTCGGACAGGCGCTGCATCATCGCGTCGGGCGCTTCCTCGGCGGCGTGCGCGAGCGGCCAGCCGGCCAGGGCGGCGGTGGCGAGAACGGCGGCCGCGAGGCGGCCCAGGGTACGTCGGTTCATCTGTTTCCTTTCTGCCGGGCTTGCGCCCGGGGGGTTCCTGTTGGAACGGCACCAGAGTGCCGGGTTTCCGGCCTCCTCAGCCATCACTGCAACAGGCTGCAACCACCCTTCAACGCGCGGGGGCGGGCTGCGGTTGGGCGGCCGGGGCGGCCGGGGCCTCCCCGGCGGACGGCTCCAGCGACTCGTCGGGCAGCGGGGGCGGCACTTCGCCGCCGTTGTAGTCCATCACGTCCGCGCGGCGGCGCTGCAGGTAGGCGTCGCGCGTGAAGGAGTACTTGTCCAGCGACACTTCCTCCAGCACGTTGCTGACGCGGATGAGGTTGGCGCGCGTGTCGAGCACGCGCAGCGTCTGCGTGAACGTGCGCACGCTGTCGGCCTTGATGTAGCCGACCGGGTCGAAGCGGTACTCCACCGGCAGCACGGCGGCGTCGCGCAGGGTGGACGGCCCCAGCAGGGGCAGCACCACATACGGGCCGGCGGGCATGCCCCAGCGGCCGAGCGTCTGGCCGAAGTCCTCGCGGTGGCGGTCGATGTTCAGGTCGCTCGCCAGGTCGAAGATCCCCAGCAGGCCGAAGGACGTGTTCAGCTGGAAGCGCGCGTAGTTGTCGCTGAAGTCCTGCAGGCGGAACTGCAGCAGGCTGTTGACCGCGGACCAGCCATCGGCCAGGTTGCCGAAGAAGTTCGACACGCCGGTGCGCACCAGCGGCGGCACCTTCTCGCGGTAGAAGGTCGCGGCCGGCTTGAGCACGATGCGGTCCACGCCCTCGTTGAACTCGTAGGAGCGGCGGTTGAAGCCCTCCCACGGATCCCGCGGGTTCGGCTTGGCCACCGACGCGCACCCGCCCAGCGCCCCCAGCAGGATCGCCAGGGCCGGTGCGGCGAGGACGCGCGCTGCGCGCAGGCTTTCACGTTTCATTTCTTGGTCCCGGGAGCCGGTCCTTCCGCGGCCTTGTTGTAGAGGAATTGCCCGATCAGGTTCTCGAGGACGACGGCGGACTGCGTGGTGGTGATGGTATCCCCGGCGGCCAGGTTCTGGTCGTCCGCGCCCGCCTCGATGCCGATGTACTGCTCGCCGAGCAGCCCGCTGGTCAGGATCTTCAGCGAGCTGTCCTTCGGGAATTGATAGCGGGTTTCCATCTCGAGGGCCACCTGCGCCTGGAAAGACTTGTCGTCAAACGTGATGGATTCCACGCGGCCGACGACGACGCCGGCGCTCTTGACGGCGGCGCGCGGCTTCAACCCGCCGATGTTGTCGAACTTGGCGACCAGCCGGTAGGTCGGCTGGAAGCTCAGCGTCAGCAGGTTGGCGGCCTGCAGCGCGAGGAACACCAGCGCGGCGGCGCCGATGAGCACGAACAGCCCCACCCAGACGTCGTTCTTGTTGCGTTCCATTTCTTCACTCCTAGATGCTGAACATCATCGCGGTCAGCACGAAATCCAGTGCGAGCACCGCCAGCGACGCCATCACGACGGTGCGGGTGGTGGCGCGCGAAACTCCCTCGGGCGTCGCGTGCGCCTCGAAGCCCTGCAGCACGGCGATGAAGGTGACGGCGACGCCGAACACCACGCTCTTGATCACGCCGTTGCCCACGTCCTTGAACACGTCCACGCCGCCTTGCATCTGGCTCCAGAAGGAGCCCGGGTCGACGCCGATCAGCAGCACGCCCACCACCCAGCCGCCGACGATGCCCACCGCGTTGAACACCGCCGCCAGCAGCGGCATGGCGATGACGCCGGCCCAGAAGCGCGGCGCCAGGATGCGCTGCACGGGGTCGACCGCCATCATCTCCATGGCGGAGAGCTGCTCGCCCGCCTTCATCAGGCCGATCTCCGCCGTCAGGGAGGTGCCCGCGCGGCCGGCGAACAGCAAGGCGGTCACCACCGGCCCCAGCTCGCGCACCAGGCTCAGGGCGACCATGAGCCCCAGGGCCTCGGCCGATCCGTAGCGCTGCAGGATGTAGTAGCCCTGCAGCGCCAGCACGAAGCCGACGAACAGGCCCGACACCCCGATGATGGCCAGCGAGTAGTTGCCCAGGAAGTGCACCTGGTCGCGCAGCAGCCGCCCGCGGGCGAAAGTCGGCCCGAACAGGGAAAGCAGGCGCAGCAGCAGCTTGGCCGCGTGGCCGTAGTCGGCCAGGTGGCTGCGCACGGCGAAGCCGACGTCGGAGGGGCGCCACCAGCTCATTTGCCGAGGCCCTCGCTGAAGTCGTCGGCGACGCTGGGTCCCGGGTAGTGGAAATGCACGGGCCCTTCCGGCAGCGCGTGCACGAACTGGTGCACCAGCGGGTCTTCGGAGTGGCGCACCTCGTCGGGCGTGCCCTGCGCGGCGACCCGGCCGTTGGCGAGCACGATCACCTGGTCCGCGATGTGGAAGGTCTCCTCCAGGTCGTGCGAGACCACGATGCTGGTGATGCCCAGCGTGTCGTTGAGGTTGCGGATCAGGTGGGCCGCGGTGCCCAGGGAGATCGGGTCCAGGCCGGCGAAGGGTTCGTCGTACATGACGAGGTCGGGGTCGAGGGCGATGGCGCGCGCCAGCGCCACGCGGCGCGCCATGCCGCCGGACACCTCGCTGGGCATCAGGTCGCGGGCGCCGCGCAGGCCCACCGCGTTGAGCTTCATCAGCACGATGTCGCGCACCAGGTTTTCCGGCAGGCCGGAGTGTTCGCGCAGCGGGAAGGCGACGTTGTCGAACACCGACAGGTCGGTGAACAGCGCGCCGAACTGGAACAGCATGCCCATGCGGCGGCGCATGCGGTAGAGGCCGGCGCGGTCCAGGGCGGGGATGCTCTGGCCGTCGAACAGGAGCTCGCCGCCCTGCGGCCGCACCTGGCCGCCGATCAGGCGCAGCACCGTGGTCTTGCCGCCGCCGGACGCGCCCATGAGCGCCGTCACCTTGCCCCGGGGCACGGTGAAGCTCACGTCTTCGAGGATGCGCCGCTGGCCATAGCCGAAGCTGAGGTTGCGGCATTCGACCAGCGCGCCGGGTTCGGAATCGGTCATCCGGGAGAGAGGGGCCGGCTGGTAACCGGCGGTAAGCCCAAAGCCGTCGATGATAGGTGTTTTGCTGACGAGCAACCCTCTCCCGGAAGGCTGGCCCCCGCCCGGCTGTGGCTTTAACGCGGCAGGTCGGAGAATCCCATCAGGAATTCGTCCACCGCGCGAGCCGCCTGTCGGCCCTCCCGGATCGCCCAGACGACCAGCGATTGACCCCGGCGGATGTCGCCCGCCGCGAACACCTTGGGCACGTTGGTGACGTAGCCGCCGTTGAAGTCGGTCGTCGCCTTCGCGTTGCCGCGGGCATCCTTCTCGACGCCGAAGCCGTCCAGGATGGTCTGCACCGGGCTGACGAAGCCCATGGCCAGCAGCACGAGGTCCGCCTTGTACTCCTTCTCCGTGCCCGGGATCTCGACGAACTTGCCGTCCTTCATCTCCACGTGCACGGTCTTCAGGCCGGTGACCTTGCCCTTCTCGCCGATGAACTCCTTGGTGGCGATGGCGAACTCGCGCTTGACGCCTTCCTCGTGCGAGGAACTGGTGCGCAGCTTGTACGGCCAGTAGGGCCACACCAGCGGCTTGTTCTCCTGCTCGGGCGGCTGCGGCATCAGCTCGAACTGCACCACGCTCTTGGCGCCATGCCGGTTGCTGGTGCCCACGCAGTCGCTGCCGGTGTCGCCGCCGCCGATCACGATGACGTGCTTGCCGTCGGCGCGGATCTGCCCCTTGAGCTTGTCGCCCGCGTTCACCTTGTTCTGCTGCGGCAGGAACTCCATGGCGAAGTGCACGCCGTCCAGGTCGCGGCCGGGCACCGGCAGGTCGCGCGACTGCTCGGCGCCGCCCGTGAGCAGCACGGCGTCGAAGTCCTTCTGCAGCTGCGCGGGCGAGATGGTCTCCTTCGCCCAGTTGGTGACCTTGGAGTCCTTGGGAAGCTCGCCCACCATGACGCCGGTGCGGATGGTCACGCCCTCGGCCTTCATCTGCTCGACGCGGCGGTCGATGTGGTGCTTCTCCATCTTGAAGTCGGGGATGCCGTAGCGCAGCAGGCCGCCGACGCGGTCGTTCTTCTCGAACAGCGTCACGTCGTGGCCGGCCCGCGCCAGTTGCTGGGCGGCCGCCATGCCGGCGGGACCGGAGCCCACCACCGCGACCTTCTTCCCGGTCCTGATGCGCGGCACGCGCGGCTGCACCCAGCCGTGCTCCCAGGCGCGGTCGATGATCGCGTGCTCCAGCGACTTGATGCCCACCGGGTCGTCGTTGTAGTTCAGCGTGCAGGCCGCCTCGCAGGGCGCGGGGCAGATGCGGCCGGTGAACTCCGGGAAGTTGTTGGTGGAGTCCAGCACCGTCCAGGCGTTCTTCCAGTCCTGCTGGTACACCAGGTCGTTGAAGTCCGGGATGATGTTGTTGACCGGGCAGCCCGAATTGCAGAAGGGCGTGCCGCAGTCCATGCAGCGCGCCGCCTGCACCTTCGCCTGCCTGTCGTCCAGGCCGATGACGAATTCCCGGTAGTGCTTCACGCGCTCGGGCACGGGCTTGTAGCCCTCCTCGATGCGCTCGTACTCCATGAAGCCGGTGACTTTCCCCATGATCTTTGGTTCCTCTTGCTCTTACTTCGCGGGGGCCGGCTCGTGCTGCATGGCCACTTCCTGGTTGGTGCCGGCGCTGGCCAGCTCCACCTCGCGTTCGTACATCTCGGCCAGCGCGCGCTTGTACTCGTTCGGGAACACCTTCACGAACTTCATGCGCGCCTCGGCCCAGTTGTCCAGCAGTTCGCGGGCGCGGCGGCTGCCGGTCCAGCGGTTGTGGTCTTCCAGCAGCTTCTTCAGCTGCGCCTCGTCGGTCTGGTCGCGGTGCAGCTTGGTCGCACCGGAGGCCGCCTTCTGTTCGGCGGTGGTGCCCACGCGCTCCAGCGTCACCATGGCGGTGTTGCAGCGGCTGGCGAACTTGCCGTCCTCGTCATAGACGTAGGCGATGCCGCCGGACATCCCGGCGGCGAAGTTGCGCCCCGTCTTGCCGAGCACGGCCACGGTGCCGCCGGTCATGTATTCGCAGCCATGGTCGCCCGTGCCTTCGACCACCGCGGTGGCGCCCGACAGGCGCACCGCAAAGCGCTCGCCGGCCACGCCGCTGAAGAACGCCTCGCCGGAAGTCGCGCCGTACAGCGCGGTATTGCCGATGATGATGTTCTTGGTGGCGTCGCCGCGGAAGTCGATGCTGGGACGCACCACCACGCGTCCGCCCGAGAGGCCCTTGCCGGTGTAGTCGTTGGCATCGCCGATCAGGTACAGCGTGATGCCCTTGGCGAGGAACGCGCCGAAGGACTGGCCGCCGGTGCCTTCCAGCTGGATGTGGATCGTGTTGTCAGGCAGGCCTTCGGGGTGCACCTTGGTCAGTGCGCCCGAGAGCATGGCGCCGACCGAGCGGTTGACGTTGCGCGCCACCTCGATGAACTGCACCTTCTCGCCGCGCTCGAAGGCGGGGCGCGACTTCTCGATCAGGATGCGGTCGAGCGTCTTCTCCAGCTTGTGGTCCTGCTCCTCGCAGTGGAAGCGCGGCACGTCCTCGGGCACCTTCGGCTGCGCGAACAGGCGGCTGAAGTCCAGGCCGCGCGCCTTCCAGTGCGCGATGCCCTTCTTCGTGTCCAGCAGGTCGGCCCGGCCGACCAGCTCGTCGAACCTGCGGATGCCCAGCTGCGCCATGATCTGGCGCACTTCCTCGGCGACGAAGAAGAAGTAGTTGACGACGTGTTCCGGCTTGCCGGCGAACTTGCGGCGCAGCACCGGGTCCTGCGTGGCCACGCCCACCGGGCAGGTGTTCAGGTGGCACTTGCGCATCATGATGCAGCCCTCGACCACCAGCGGCGCGGTGGCGAAGCCGAACTCGTCGGCGCCCAGCAGCGCGCCGATGACGACGTCGCGGCCGGTCTTCATCTGGCCGTCGGCCTGCACGCGGATGCGGCCGCGCAGCCGGTTGAGCACCAGGGTCTGCTGGGTCTCGGCCAGGCCGATCTCCCAGGGCGAGCCGGCGTGCTTGATCGACGACCAGGGCGAGGCGCCCGTGCCGCCGTCGTGGCCGGCGATCACCACGTGGTCGGCCTTGCACTTGGCCACGCCTGCCGCGATGGTGCCGACACCCACTTCGGACACCAGCTTGACGCTGACGGAGGCATGCGGCGCCACGTTCTTCAGGTCGTGGATCAGCTGCGCGAGGTCCTCGATCGAGTAGATGTCGTGGTGCGGCGGCGGCGAGATCAGGCCCACGCCCGGCACCGAGTAGCGCAGCTTGCCGATGTACTTGGAGACCTTGCCCCCGGGCAGCTGGCCGCCTTCGCCGGGCTTGGCGCCCTGCGCCATCTTGATCTGGATCTGGTCGGAGGACGCGAGGTACTCCGCGGTCACGCCGAAGCGGCCGGAGGCCACCTGCTTGATGCGCGAGCGCAGCGAGTCGCCCTGCTGCAGGGGGATGTCCACTTCCACCACGTCGCGGCCGATGATCTGGGCCATCGTCTGGCCGGTCTGGATCGGGATGCCCTTCAGCTCCTGGCGGTAGCGCGCCGGGTCCTCGCCGCCCTCACCGGTGTTGCTCTTGCCGCCGATGCGGTTCATGGCGAGCGCCAGCGTGGCGTGCGCCTCGGTCGAGATGGAGCCGAGCGACATCGCGCCGGTGGCGAAGCGCTTGACGATGTCCTTGGCGGATTCGACCTGGTCCAGCGGGATCGCCTTGGCCGGGTCCACCTTGAACTCGAACAGGCCGCGCAGCGTCATGTGCCGGCGGCTCTGGTCGTTGATGATCTGGGCGTACTCCTTGTACGTGTTCCAGTTGTTGGCGCGCGATGCGTGCTGCAGCTTGGCGATCGCGTCGGGCGTCCACATGTGCTCTTCGCCGCGGGTGCGCCAGGCGTACTCGCCGCCGGCATCCAGCATGGAAGCGAGCACCGGGTCGTTGCCGAAGGCCGCCCTGTGCAGGCGGATCGCCTCTTCCGCGATCTCGAACACGCCGATGCCCTCGACGCGGCTGGCGGTGCCGGTGAAGTACTTCTCGACCGTGTCGCTGTTGATGCCGATGGCCTCGAACAGCTGGGCGCCGCAATACGACATGTAGGTCGACACGCCCATCTTGGACATGATCTTGGACAGGCCCTTGCCGATCGCCTTGATGTAGTTGTAGATCGCCTTCTCGGCGTTGAGGTCGCCCGGCAGGTCCTTGTGGATGGAGATCAGCGTCTCCATCGCCAGGTAGGGGTGCACGGCCTCGGCGCCGTAGCCGGCCAGCACGCCGAAGTGGTGCACTTCGCGGGCGGAACCGGTCTCGACCACCAGGCCGGCGGTCGTGCGCAGGCCCTCGCGCACCAGGTGCTGGTGGATGGAGGACAGCGCCAGCAGCGCGGGAATCGCCACCTGCGCGGGGCTCACGCCGCGGTCGCTGATGATCAGGATGTTGTGGCCGCTGCGCAGGGCGTCCACCGCTTCGGCGTTGAGCGAGGCCAGCTTGGCTTCCACGCCCTCGTGCCCCCAGGCCAGCGGGTAGGTGATGTCCAGCGTGTAGCTGCGGAACTTGCCGTGGGTGTGCTTCTCGATCTCGCGCAGCTTCTGCATGTCCGCGAAGTCGAGGATGGGCTGGCTGACTTCCAGCCGCATCGGCGGGTTGACCTGGTTGATGTCCAGCAAGTTCGGCTTGGGGCCGATGAAGGACACCAGCGACATCACGATCGCCTCGCGGATCGGGTCGATCGGCGGGTTGGTCACCTGCGCGAACAGCTGCTTGAAGTAGTTGTACAGCGGCTTGTTCTTGTCCGACAGCACGGCCAGCGGGCTGTCGTTGCCCATGGAGCCGATGCCCTCTTCGCCGGCGGTGGCCATCGGCGCCATCAGGAACTTGATGTCTTCCTGCGTGTAGCCGAAGGCCTGCTGGCGGTCCAGCAGCTCGACCTGCGCCGCGGGCGCGTCGCCCGAGGTCTCGGACAGGTCGTCCAGCTTGATGCGCAGGTTCTCGATCCACTGCTTGTAGGGCTTGGCGTTCGCCAGCGAGGACTTCAGCTCCTCGTCGTCGATCATGCGGCCCTGCTCGAGGTCGATCAGGAACATCTTGCCGGGCTGCAGGCGCCACTTGCGCACGATCCTGTTTTCCGGCACCGGCAGCACGCCGGACTCGGAAGCCATGATCACCAGGTCGTCGTCGGTGACGCAGTAGCGCGAGGGACGCAGGCCGTTGCGGTCCAGCGTGGCGCCGATCTGGCGGCCGTCGGTGAACACGATGGAGGCCGGGCCGTCCCAGGGCTCCAGCATGGAGGCGTGGTATTCGTAGAAGGCCTTGCGGCGCTCGTCCATCAGCGTGTGCTGCTCCCAGGGCTCCGGGATCATCATCATCACGGCCTGCGCGAGCGGGTAGCCCGCCATCGTCAGCAGCTCGAGGCAGTTGTCGAAGGTGGCGGTGTCGGACTGGTCGGGGAAGCTGATGGGGTACAGCTTCTTCAGGTCGGCCGCCAGGACGGGCGAGGACATCACGCCTTCGCGCGCCTTCATCCAGTTGTAGTTGCCCTTGACCGTGTTGATCTCGCCGTTGTGGGCGACGTAGCGGTAGGGGTGGGCCAGCGGCCACTCGGGGAAGGTGTTGGTGGAGAAGCGCTGGTGCACCAGGCCGAGCGCGGACACGCAGCGCGGGTCCTGCAGGTCCTTGAAGTACACGCCCACCTGGTCGGCCAGCAGCAGGCCCTTGTAGATGATGGTGCGGCTGCTGAAGCTCGGAACGTAGTATTCCTTGCTGTGCTTCAGGCGCAGGCGCTGGATGGCCGCGCTGGCGGTCTTGCGGATGACGTAGAGCTTGCGCTCCAGGGCATCCTGCACGATCACGTCGTTGCCGCGGCCGACGAACACCTGCTTGATGATCGGCTCCTTCTTGCGCACGGCCGGCGACATCGGCATCTCGGTGTCGACGGGCACGTCGCGCCATCCGATCAGCACCTGGCCCTCGGCCTTGATGGCGCGCTCGAGCTCCTGTTCGCAGGCCAGGCGGGAGGCGTGTTCCTTGGGCAGGAAGATCATCCCGACCCCGTACTCGCCCGGAGGCGGCAGCTCGACACCCTGCTTGGCGAACTCCTCGCGGTAGAGCGCGTCCGGCAGCTGGATCAGGATGCCCGCGCCGTCTCCCATCAGCTTGTCGGCGCCGACGGCGCCCCGATGGTCGAGGTTCTCCAGGATCTTGAGCGCCTGGGAAACGATGTTGTGGCTCTTCTCGCCCTTGATGTGGGCCACGAAGCCGACGCCGCAGGCGTCATGCTCGTTGCTGCCCGCGTAAAGGCCGTTGTCTTGCAAATGGGCGATCTCGGCAGCCGTCGTCATGGCGCGCACCTCGGGAAATTCAGGGGAAACCCGAGGATAGTGCAGCGCAGCACCGCTGCCAAGCGAAATAATTGGGGTCAGATTCCAATTATCCGGCGCCGCGGTCTAGGCTGGCCCTAATTGGGGACAGGTTGCTCCTTCCTGGTGCGCGGTCGCCCCGCCTGCGCTCGGGCCACCCGGCGTTCGGTGCGCCGCTGGAGGTCGGCGACGTAGTCCGGCTCGCCGAGCGCCCAACCCCGCAAGGCCGAGTCGGTCAGCGCCTGTTTCTCGCTTTCGCTGATGCCCGCGCGCACCAACGCCGCGTAAGCCTCGTCGCGCGCGAAGGGGGTGTTGCCCAGCTCCCAGTAGAGCGGGTGCGGCGTCAGCAGCTTGTCCGAGCGCCGGCCGGTGTAGTGCTGGTAGCTGGACCAGGGGTAATCGGCCGGATCCGCCACCATCCCGGCGCGCACCGGGTTCAGGTCCATGTACACCATGCAGGCCAGCAGGTAGCGCTCCGCCTGGATCAGCGTCGACTTGTACCGGCCTTCCCAGAGCGTGCCCGTGCGGGCATGCCGCAGGTTGTAGTTGCGCACGTAGCGGCGGCCGACCGCCTGCATCATCTGGGGAATCCCCTCCTCCGTCTCCGGCGTGGCCAGCAGGTGGAAGTGGTTGCTCATCAGCACGTACGCGTGGACGGCGACGCGCTGCTTGCGCGCATGCTCGTCGATCAGCTCCAGCAGCAGCTGGTAGTCCGCCATGCCGCCGAAGATCGGCTGCCGGTTGTTGCCGCGCTGGATGATGTGGTGGGGGTAGCCGGGGACGGTCAACCGGGGAAGGCGCGCCATTCCCGCATCATAAATTGGAATCTGACCCCAATTCTTTCTGACCGCAGGTCAGGCAAAGCGCTGACAAGGCCGGCGCCGGGCGCTGCCGAGAATCGCGGCGCAAAGGAGAAGACCCATGTCTTTCGCGCTTTATCTGCTCGGCTTCGTCATCGTCATCGCCGGCCTCGCCTGGGGAGCGATGGTGGCGGGGGTGCCGCAGACCTACATCCTCATCGGCGCGGTCGTCCTGTTCGGCATCGGCGTGCTGTCCGCGGTGAAACGCACGCGGCCCAAGGATCCGCCGGCGAGCCCCGGCAGCGGCCGGCGCGCCGAGGACCACTACTGAGGCGGCAGGCCCGGGAAGCGCCGGGCCTCCAGTTCCGCGATCCCGAACTCCGCGAGGATGGCGC
>DASWUI010000364.1:0-4535 GCA_036401715.1 Ramlibacter sp.
GAGCACCTGGGCATCGGGGTGAGCGTCGGCGGCGCGATGGATGCGCCCGCGCTCACCATGGCGAACTGGATGGTGGGCAACGACGAGGGCGCGGCCGGCATCGAGGTCGGCATCTTTCCCTTCCGCATCCGCTTCCACCGCGACACGCGCTTCGCCTGCACGGGCGCGCCCACCACCGTCACGCTGCCGCAGCGCAGCTTGCCGAGCTGGTGGACGGCGCAGGCGCGTGCCGGCGACGTGCTGGTGGTGGCGGCGCCGGCGCATGGCGCGCGGGCGTACCTGGCCTTCGCGGGTGGGATCGACGTGCCGCCGGTGCTGGGCTCGCGCGCGACCGACCTGAAGACCGGTTTCGGCGGGCACCAGGGCCGCGGGCTGCGCAAGGGCGACCGGCTGGCGCTGGGGGACGCCGCGGCCGGGCACGACAGTGCAGCGCCGCCCTTCGGCGTGCTGTCGGAGTCGCGCGTGAAGTTCGCGCGCGAGCTCGCCTCCGGCATCGCCACCATCCGGGCCATCGCCGCGGCGGAATACGAGGCCTTCACCAGGGAGGCTGGCACCGCCTTCGTGCGCAACGCCTACCGCCTCACCCCGGACTGCAACCGGCAGGGCTACCGCCTGGAAGGCGCCCCGCTGAAGACGAAGCGCCCGCTGGAGCTGCTGTCGCACGGCCTGGTGCCCGGCACGATCCAGGTGCCGCCGTCCGGCCAGCCCATCATCCAGCTGGCGGAGGCCAACACCTGCGGCGGCTACCCCAAGATCGCCACCGTGATCGAGGCCGACCTGTGGCGGCTGGCCCAGCTGCGGCCGGGGCAGGGCATCCGCTTCCAGCTGGTCGGGCACGAGGAGTCCGTGGCGGCCCTGCGCGAACTGCTGGACGAACAGGCGCGCATCCGCCAAGGCGTGCAGGCCAGGGCGGCGCGGGTGTAGGCTGGCGGTGCGCCCGCAGGCGAACCCGAAGCGACCACGAGGAACATCCATGAGAGCCAGCACCCCCAGCGCAGCGTCGACCTCAACTCCGACCTGGGCGAAGGCTTCGGCCCCTGGACCATGGGCGACGACGACGCGATCCTGCAGGTCGTGAGCTCGGCCAACGTCGCCTGCGGCTTCCACGCCGGCGATCCGCACATCATGGCGCGCACCTTCGCGCGCGCGAAGGAGCTGGGCGTGGCCGTGGGCGCGCACCCCGGCTACCCCGACCTCGCCGGCTTCGGCCGCCGCGACATGGCGTTCACGCCGGCGGAGATCGAGCACTTCGTGGCCTACCAGGTGGGCGCGGCCATGGGCATGTCGACGTACGCGGGCCATCCCATCACCTACGTGAAGCCGCACGGCGCGCTGGCCAACCTGTCGCAGGTGGATGCGGTGGTGGCCGGTGCCATCGTGCGCGCGATCGCGGCGGTGGACCGCAAGCTGGTGCTGCTGACGTTTCCCGACGGCCACGCCACGCGCATCGCCAGGGACATGGGCCTGCGCACCTGCGCCGAGATCTTCGCCGACCGCGCCTACCAGCCGGACGGCCGCCTGGTGTCGCGCAAGCTGCCGGGCGCCGTGCTGCACGACGTGCGGCAGGTGGCGGACCGCGTGCTGCGGATGGTGGAGGCGGGCGCGGTGGAGGCGGTGGACGGCTCGACCCTGCCCATGGAGATCGGCTCCATCTGCGTGCACGGCGACAGCCCCGGCGCGATCGAGATGGCCGCGGCCGTGCGGCGGCGGCTGGAGCAGGCGGGGATCGCGGTCAGGCCGTTTGCCTGACGGTGGCGGTGGCGCGCGCCACGTTCGCCTGCCGCGCGGCGGCGACCTGCGCCGGGTCGGTCACGTCGTAGGCGCCGACCACCTCCTGCGGCGTGCTCTCCTCGGGCAGCACGTAGATGAAGGCGCCGTAGCTGTCGACCGTGGGCCTGGCCACGTTCTCGTAGAAGGCCACCGGCAGGTTGATGCAGCCGTAGGAGATGCGGTTGTCTTCGTCGGCGCCGCTGGCCAGGCGCTCCAGCCGCGCCTCGCTGCGCACGCGCGGGCGCACCCGGTGCATGGAGATCGCCGCGTCGTAGTCCACCCAGATCACGTCCTCGTCGTCGGCGTTGACGCCGGGCTTGGCGACGAAGCGGCCGGCGGGCGTGGTCTTTTCCTCGGGCTTCATCTGCGCCGGCGTCTTGTCTTCCGAGCCGGGGACGATGCGGTCGCCGCGCGCCGCGCCCAGCAGCGCGGGCGCGCTGCCACGCAGCCGGCCGTCGGGGTGGAAGACGTACACCTGCGCGTCCTTCTTGTCCACGAGGATGAAGGCCTGGTCCTGGTGGTCGCGGGTGGCGACGACCCAGTTCGCCACGAGCCGCGCATCGGGCGAGGGGGCGGCCGACTGGAAGTCGGCGAGGGGCACGGTGGATGGCCGTGTCGCCACCGGCGCGGGAGCGGAATCGGGGGCGCGGCTTGCGCTCCACTGCGACAGCACGAGCACGCCGGCCAGGGCCAGCTCCAGCAGGACCACCCCGGCTGCGATCTTCCTGTGCGTCGCGGTGAAGCGCGGCGGGCGCTCGGGCCCCTCGTCGCCATGGCTCATTCGTTGTCCCCTGTTGTGCCACCAGCTTAGGAGCGGGGGATTGGCCCGGCGGTGCGCGACGGGTGGAAGAGGGCGTAGGAACAGGGATGGAAGTGGCTTGCGAATGCGCTGATGGGCCGGGAGCCGAGGCGCTACGCATGTAGGACCCCGTCATTCCCGCGCAGGCGGGAACCCAAGGCGTCGGCAACTGAGCGGCCTGCGGCCGCGCTTCAGCGCTTTGGGTCCCCGCCTGCGCGGGGATGACGGAGGGGGCCTCCGGTCAGGCGGCGGGCTTGCGCCGCCGAGGCGCCACCTTGGCGCGCAGCGCCGCCTCCAGGGCCAACCGCGCCCACGGCTGCATCAGGCTGGGCGTGTCCATCGCCTCCGGCGGAACGGTCCAGAAACCCAGGGCGTGCTGCCTGCCCCGGGCGGTGTACTCGAAGGGCCGGCCGCCGGCGGCCTCGAACCGCGGCTGGGTCTGGGCGTCGGCCTTGAGGTACAGGGTGTCGCCGGCGATGATCGCCACGAAGACATCGTCCAGGTAGAGGCCATAGCCGCCGAACATGCGCTTGCCGCGCACCGTGCCCACGGGCGCGAGCAGCTCGCAGCAGTACGACGCGAAATCCGCCTGGACAGCCATGCGCCCAGTTTAGGACGCCGGCACGCAGGCTCTGCCGCGGCCGAAAGGAAACGAGGCTTTGCGCGCGCGAAACAGTGCGCCGCCGGTGTCCTACACGGCCGTGCGGACCCGCGTGCCACCGTGTCCCCATGAACACGCACGCACCTCCAGGCCAGCGCTCCGGCGAGGGGACCTCGGGGCTCTGGGAGCTGATCGCCGAGGACGACAGGCGCAAGCGGCCGTCGGCGAGCGAACCGCTGAGGAGCCCGGTGCGGGAGGCGGAGCACCGCAGGCTCCACGGCGACGTGCTGCGCAAGGACGAAGCGCCGCGCAAGGACGAAGCGCCGGGCAAGTGATACCGTCCGCACCGGCCGCCCCTGAAAGCTGCGAAGCTTGGGGCGTTCCCGGACACAAGGACTTGCCCATGAAGACTCGCGCCGCCGTGGCCTGGCAGGCCGGCCAGCCGCTCACCATCGAAGAACTCGACCTCGACGGCCCGCGCGCCGGCGAGGTGCTGGTGGAGGTCAAGGCCACCGGCATCTGCCACACCGACTACTACACCCTCTCCGGCGCCGACCCGGAGGGACTGTTCCCGGCCGTGCTGGGCCACGAAGGCGCGGGGATCGTGCTGGAGGTCGGCGCGGGCGTCACGTCGCTGAAGCCCGGTGACCACGTGATCCCGCTCTACACGCCCGAATGCCGGCAGTGCAAGTTCTGCCTGTCGCGCAAGACCAACCTGTGCCAGCTCATTCGCGGCACGCAGGGCAGGGGCCTGATGCCGGACGGCACCTCGCGCTTCTCGCTCGATGGCAAGCCCATCCTGCACTACATGGGCACCTCCACCTTCAGCAACCACATCGTCGCGCCCGAGATCGCGCTGGCGAAGATCCGGCCCGACGCGCCCTTCGACAAGGTCTGCTACATCGGCTGCGGCGTCACTACCGGCCTCGGCGCGGTACTGTTCTCGGCCAAGGTCGAGGCCGGCGCCAATGTGGTCGTGTTCGGCCTCGGCGGCATCGGTCTGAACGTGATCCAGGGCGCCAAGATGGTCGGCGCCGACAAGATCATCGGCATCGACATCAACCCGGCCCGCGAAGGCCTGGCGCGCCAGTTCGGCATGACGCACTTCATCAATCCGAAGAACGTCGCCAACGTCGTCGATGAAATCATCCAGCTCACCGACGGCGGCGCCGACTACAGCTTCGAATGCATCGGCAGCACCAAGGTCATGCGCGAGGCGCTCGAATGCTGTCACAAGGGCTGGGGCCAGAGCTTCATCATCGGCGTGGCCGGTGCGGGCCAGGAAATCTCCACCCGTCCCTTCCAGCTGGGGACCGGCCGTCACTGGCGCGGTACCGCCTTCGGTGGCGCCCGCGGCCGCACCGA
>DASWUI010000365.1:0-3143 GCA_036401715.1 Ramlibacter sp.
GGTCGTGCGCGAGGTCTTCCAGATCATCGAGCGGCTGCGCGCGCAGGACGTGTCCATCCTGCTGGTGGAACAGAACGCCCGCGCGGCGCTGCAGGTGGCCGATTACGGCTACGTGCTGGAAACCGGGGAGATCAGCATGCAGGGCCCGGCGGCCGAGCTGGCCGGCGACCCGCGCGTGATCGAGACCTACCTGGGCGCCGCGCGCGCCCGCGACGACTGAGCCGCCATGCCGCAACTGCGCATGCCGCGCCAACCCCGCCCCGCCCCGGCGGTGGACGACGTCGACGCCAGCTTCCTGGAGACGCTGGTCGGCTACAACGCGCGCCGCGCCGCGCTGGCCGCGATCGACGTCTTCCTGCAGCGCATGGAGCCCTTCGCGCTCAAGCCGGTGGACTTCTCGGTGCTGTCGCTGGTCGCGCACAACCCCGGCATCACCTCGCGCCAGCTGTGCACGGCCCTGGGCATCCTGCCGCCCAACCTGGTGGGCATGGTGAACACGCTGGAAAAACGGGATCTGATCGAACGCAAACCTCATCCCCGCGACGGCCGGGCCATGGGCCTGCACCTGACGCCCGCGGGACAGAAGCTGATGCGCGACGCGGAACGGACCGCCGCCGCCGCCGAAGCGGAGGTGGCGGCGCGCCTGAGCCCGGCGGAGCAGCGTACCCTGATCGCACTCCTGAAGAAGGTCTACAAGCCGGGGTAGGCCCCGGACCCTGTCTTGCCATGGCGGGCTCGACCCGCCATCCAGGCAGGGGCGGCAGTGGGTTGCCGGTCAAGGCCTCAATGACATGGGTTCTGCCGCGTTGCGCCGCCGTCACGCTGCTATTGTTTGTGTAGCGTCGGGTGCGTACACTCCGTTCCCCGCCCCGCATTCGCGCGGCGACAGGAAATGCCCCGCGAATGAGTGCCAAGGAGAACGCCGCCACCAACCAGCTGCTGGCCCTGCTGGAGGCGCGCTATGCCATCCGCGTGCTCTGGGCGCTGCGCGACGGCCATCCGCAGACCTTCCGGCTGCTGCAGGACAGCGTGGGCGGCATCACGCCCAACACGCTGAACACCCGCATCAAGGAATTGCGCGAGGCCGGGCTGCTGCAGCACAACGGGGACGGCTACAGTGTCACCGCGAGCGGCACCGACCTTCTGAAGCGCCTGGCCGACCTGCAGCCCTTCGCCGCCAAGTGGGTGGCCGCCCAGGCAAAGAAGAAACAACAGCCAAGCTGATGCAATCCTTCCTCCAGGCGACGCTGCCCGCCGACGCGCAGCAAGCCACCCTCGTCGGCCGGGTGTGGATCGAGGGCCAGGGTCCCGTGCTCGTGCGCGCGGACCACGAGTCCGTGTACGACCTCTCCCTGCTCGCGCCCACGGCCAGCGCGCTGATGGAGTTCCCGGACCCGGCCGCGGCCGTGCGCGACTTCAAGGCGCCGCGGATCGCTTCCGTCGCCGAGGTGATCGCCAACAGCAGTGCCGATGCGCGCGTGGACGAAACGCCCTGGCTGCTCGCGCCCTGCGACCTGCAGGCGGTGAAGGCCTCGGGCGTGACCTTCGTCGCCTCCATGCTGGAGCGGGTGATCGAGGAGCAGGCGCGCGGCAACCCGGCCCTGGCCGAATCGGTGCGCAAGGAAGTGGTGGCCGTGATCGGCGACGACCTCTCCAAGGTGCGGCCCGGCTCCCCGGAGGCGGCGCAGCTGAAGAAAGTGCTGCTGGCCAAGAACCTGTGGTCGCAATACCTGGAAGTGGGCATCGGGCCCGACGCGGAGATCTTCACCAAGTCGCAGCCCATGAGCGCGGTGGGCACCGGCGCCGAGATCGGCATCCATCCGAAGAGCGAGTGGAACAACCCGGAGCCGGAGATCGTGCTGGTGGTCAACAGCCGCGGCGAGACGGTGGGCGCGACGCTCGGCAACGACGTCAACCTGCGCGACTTCGAGGGCCGCAGCGCCCTGCTCCTGGGCAAGGCCAAGGACAACAACGCCAGCTGCGCCATCGGCCCCTTCATCCGGCTGTTCGACGCCCACTTCGGCATCGCCGACGTCCGCCAGGCCGACCTGTCGATGAAGGTCCTCGGCCCCGAGGGCTTCCAGATGGACGGGGCGAGCAGCCTCAAGCTGATCAGCCGGGACCCGCTGGACCTGGTCGGCCATGCGATCGGTCCCAACCACCAGTATCCGGACGGGCTGGTGCTCTTCCTCGGCACGATGTTCGCGCCGACGCAAGACCGCTTCGGGCCGGGCCAGGGCTTCACCCATGCGGTGGGGGACGTGGTCGCCATCGCGACGCAGCGCCTCGGTACACTGGTGAACCGCGTCAACACCAGCGACCGGATCGAACCCTGGCGCTATGGCGTGAGCGCGCTCATGCGCGACCTCGCCCGCCGGCGGCTGCTCTGACCTCACCGAAAGAACAACATGATCACCACCCCCAGCGGCCTGCAGTACGAAGACGAACTCGTGGGCAGCGGCCCCGAGGCGAAAGCCGGCCAGGACGTGCGCGTGCACTACACCGGCTGGCTGTACAACAACGGCGTGCAGGGGGCGAAATTCGACTCCAGCCGCGACCGCAACGACCCCTTCGAGTTCTCCCTGGGCGCCGGGATGGTGATCCGCGGCTGGGACGAAGGCGTGGCCGGGATGAAGGTGGGCGGCAAGCGCACGCTGGTGATCCCCCCGCAACTGGGCTACGGCGCGCGCGGCGCCGGCGGGGTGATCCCGCCGAATGCGACCCTGAAGTTCGACGTCGAGCTGCTCGAGACGCGCTGAGCGTCGCGGTTCGGGCTGCGCGCCCACCACGACCTGCAGCCCGCAGGCTGGGGTGAGCCCGAAGGCGAACCCCAGCGGTGGAGCTACCCCATGATCCCCGTACGCGTCAGCACGTCGCTCACCAGCTCCAGCCGCACCAGCGGGTTGTCCAGTTCCATCAGCCGCTGCTTGAGCGCGAGCGGCAGCGGCAGCAGTTCGCACCAGCGATTGGCGACCCAGCCGCAGTCGTCGAGCTTCCAGGGGGACTGCAGCGGGATCTGGTCGGGCGCCGGTGCGCGCTGCTGCAGCGACTGGATCAGGCGCCCCAGCGCTTCCGCGGTGGGCTTGAGGTCATCGGGCACCGGCACCGGCAGGTCGCTGGCGAGCCGCTCCACGTCGGCCACC
>DASWUI010000366.1:0-8828 GCA_036401715.1 Ramlibacter sp.
CTACCACCTGTGCCGCGTCTACACACCTTCGCTCGGCGCCGCGCTGCCCTCGCTGGCGCTGACCCTGGCGCTGGCGTGGATCACGCGGCCGCGCGTGCCTGCTGCCGGCGGCGGGCCCAGCGGCGCGCGGGCCGGCGCGTAGCCTCAGGCGACCAGGTCCTCGATGACGAGGAAGCGGTAGCGCTGCCCGTACGAGATGTGCGTGTCGTGCAGCAGCTCCAGCACGTGCTCGGACGTCAGCTTCGCGCTGGCGTGGATGATCAGCGCGTGGTGGCCCTCGTGCGCCAGCTCGCGGAAGTGGCGCGCCGTCTCCGATTCCGTCCCTATGGACGGCAGCAGCATGTCGTCCTCCTCATCCGTGGAGCCGATGATCTGCCGCTCGAATTCCTCCGGCTTCGCCAGGCACAGGTCGTCTTCCGACACACCGTCGTGTCGCAGCAGCTCGCACGCATGCCGCGCGTCCGCTTCATTGGGAAACATCAGCACGATGTGGCCGGTGGGATAGAAAACGCCGCGCATGTTGGTCATGCCGCGAGCCATGCTGAAGGGCTTCATCTGCTACTCCTGCGAAACGCGGGAACCTTAAGAATAGGCGTGCCGCAGCGGTTCGCTTGCGAACAAACCCTTGGTATGACATCTGCGGCGGCATGGGATTGGGCGCGCGTTGCGTTGCTGCTGCGGCAGGTGTACAACTCGCCGCACTGCGCTGCTGGGCGCGAGGGAGGCCGCATGGACACTCTCGTGAGATTGCCGTAGCCATGGCGATCGCCGTCGCACTCGTCGTGCTGGCGCTGGGCTCGGTGCTGTTCCACTTCCTGAGCCCGTGGTACTTCACACCGATCGCCTCCAACTGGGGCGCGATCGACACCACCATCAGCATCACCTTCTGGGTGACCGGCGTCGTGTTCGTCGCCGTGAGCCTGTTCATGGCCTGGTGCGTGGTCCGCTACCGCTACCGCAAGGGCGGGCGCGCGAGCTACGAGCCCGAGAGCAAGAAGCTGGAATGGTGGCTGCTGGTCGGTACCGCCGCCGGCGTCGCCGCGATGCTGGCGCCCGGGCTGCTCGTCTGGGCCGACGTGGTCAAGGTGCCGAGCGACGCGCAGGTGGTCGAGGCGGTCGCGCAGCAGTGGCACTGGAGCTACCGGCTGCCGGGCAAGGACGGCAAGCTGGGAACGGTCCACTCCCGCTTCGTCACCGACCAGAACCCGTTCGGGATGAACCCGGCGGACCCCAACGGCCGCGACGACGTGCTGCTGTCCAGTCCCGAGTTGCGCCTGCCGCTCGGCAAGCCGGTCAAGCTGTTGCTGAGGTCGAAGGACGTGCTGCACAACTTCTCCATCGCGCAGCTGCGGGTCAAGATGGACCTGGTGCCGGGCCTCGTCACGTACTCCTGGTTCACGCCCACGCGCACCGGCTCGTTCGACCTGCTCTGCGAGGAACTTTGCGGCGTGGGCCACTTCGCCATGCGCGGACGGCTCGTGGTGGAGGAGCCCGCCGTCCACCAGGCGTGGATGGACCGGCAGCCGACCTTTGCCCAGACGAGCACCCGGGTGGCCGGCGATCCCGCCGCCGGCAAGGCGGCGTATGCCACGTGCGCCGCCTGCCACGGGGCCAATGGCGAAGGCAACCTCGCGCTCAACGCGCCCAAGCTGAGCGGGCAGGGCGCGTGGTACCTGGAGCGGCAGCTGCGCCTGTTCAAGCAGGGGGCCCGGGGCACGCACGAGAAGGATGCGTTCGGCAAGGTGATGGCGCCCATGGCCGCCACGCTCGTGGACGATGCGGCAGTCGCCAACGTCGCCGCCTACATCGCCAGCCTGCCGGACGCGCCGGTGGCCACCACGATCAAGGGCGATGCGGACAGCGGCCGCCGCCGCTACGCCACCTGCGCCGCCTGCCACGGCGCCGACGGCGGCGGCATCGCGGCCACCAACGCGCCCCGCCTCAAGGGCATGAGCGACTGGTACATGGCCACCCAGCTGAAGAACTTCAGGGACGGTGTCCGCGGCCACCATGCGCAGGACATCTACGGCGGCCAGATGGCGCTGGTCGCCGCGATGCTGGCCGACGACGCCGCCGTGGGCGACGTGCTCGCGCACATCAACGGGCTTGCAGCCAGGAACGGGGAGCCGCGATGACCACCCACATTGCGCACGACGCATCGGACTTCGCCCCGCCCGCGGAGGTCGGCGAGGTCGAGCTGTACCACCCCAGGTCCTTCATCGGCAAGTACATCTGGAGCCAGGACGCCAAGGTGATCGCGCTGCAGTACGCGGCGACCGCGATCGCCATCGGCCTGGTGGCCCTGGTGTTCTCGTGGCTGATGCGGCTGCAGCTCGGATTCCCGGGGCGCTTCTCCTTCATCGACCCGAGCACCTACCTGCAGCTGGTGAGCATGCACGGGATGATCATGGTGATCTACCTGCTGACGGCGCTGTTCCTCGGCGGCTTCGGCAACTACCTGATCCCGCTGATGGTGGGCGCGCGCGACATGGTGTTCCCGTACGTGAACATGGTGAGCTACTGGCTGTACCTGCTGGCCGTGCTGCTGCTGGTGGCCAGCTTCTTCGTCCCGGGCGGGGCCACCGGCGCCGGCTGGACGCTGTATCCGCCGCAGGCCATCCTGGACGGCACGCCGGGCGCCAACCTGGGCATCATCCTGCTGCTGGTGTCGCTGATCGTGTTCGTCATCGGCTTCACCATGGGCGGGCTGAACTACGTGGTGACCGTGCTGCAGGCGCGCACGCGGGGCATGACGATGATGCGGCTGCCGCTGACGGTGTGGGGCATCTTCATGGCCACCATCCTCGCGCTGCTGGCGTTCCCGGCCCTGTTCGTCAGCGCGCTGATGATGCTGCTGGACCTGACGCTGGGCACCAGCTTCTTCATGCCGGCACTGGTCTCGAAGGGGCAGCAGCTGGAATACGCCGGCGGCAACCCGCTGCTGTTCCAGCACCTGTTCTGGTTCTTCGGCCACCCCGAGGTCTACATCGTGGCGCTGCCCGCCTTCGGCATCGTGTCCGACCTGATCAGCACGCACGCGCGCAAGAACATCTTCGGCTACCGCATGATGGTGTGGGCGATCCTGATCATCGGCGGCCTGAGCTTCATCGTGTGGGCGCACCACATGTACGTGAGCGGGATGAACCCCTACTTCGGCTTCTTCTTCGCCACCACCACGCTGGTGATCGCGGTGCCCACGGCCATCAAGGTCTACAACTGGGTGCTGACCCTCTACAAGGGCAACATCCACCTGAACGTGCCGATGCTGTTCGCCATCGCGTTCATCTTCACCTTCGTCAACGGCGGACTGACCGGGCTGTTCCTGGGCAACGTGGTGGTCGACCTGCCGCTGTCGGACACGATGTTCGTCGTCGCGCACTTCCACATGGTGATGGGCATCGCGCCCATCCTGGTGGTGTTCGGCGCCATCTACCACTGGTACCCGAAGATCACCGGGCGCATGCTGGACGACACCATGGGCAAGCTGCACTTCTGGGTGACCTTCGTGGGCACCTACGCGATCTTCTATCCCATGCACTACCTGGGATTCATGGGCATCCCGCGCCGCTACTACGCCATAGGCGGCACCAGCTTCATCCCCGATTCGGCGCACCTGCTCAACGCGTGGATCTCGATCGCCGCCTTCGTGGTGGGCGCGGCGCAGCTGGTCTTCCTCTACAACATGGTGGCCAGCTACTTCCGCGGCCGGCCGGCGGGTCCCAACCCGTGGAACGCCACCACGCTGGAGTGGCAGACGGCGCACACGCCGCCGCAGCACGGCAACTTCGGCAAGGAACTGCCCGTGGTCTACCGCTGGGCCTACGACTACGGCGTGCCCGGCATGAAGGCCGACTACATTCCGCAGAACGTGCCGCCCTCGGACGTGGAGGCGGAGGCCTGGGACCGGGGCGCGCAGCCGGCAGGAGGGTAGCGGCATGACCATCGGCCTGGTGTTCCTCACCCTGATGATGGGGGTCATCGTGTGGTGGCTGTTCCGCCAGACCATCAACGTGCAACCCTGGCATTCGCCGGTGGTGGCGCTCCCGGTGGAGGCGCCCGCGCAGCGGCCGGCGGTGAAGACGGCCTTGTGGGTGTTCCTCGGCGTCGCGACCTCGCTGTTCGTCCTGTTCGTCAGTGCCTATGCCATGCGCCTGAACCTCGCGGACTGGAGCCCGCTGCCCCGGCCGAGGCTGCTGCTGCTGAACACCGCCTTGCTGGTCGGCGCCAGCCTGGCGATGCAGTGGACGGTGCATGCCGCCCGCCGCGGGGCCGGCGGCGAAGTGCGGCGCGGCCTCGCGGCCAGCGGGGTGCTGACGGTGGGCTTCCTCGCCGGCCAGCTGGTCGTCTGGAAGCAGCTGAACGATGCCGGCTTCCTGGTCGCCAGCAGCGCCGCCGCGGCCTTCTTCTACGTGTTCACGGCGGTGCACGGGCTGCACGTGCTGGGCGGCCTGGTGGCCTGGGGGCGCGCGGTGCTGCGGACATGGCGGGGTGCGGAGGTCGCCGCGGTCCGGCTGGGCGTCGAACTGTGCGCGACGTACTGGCACTACCTGCTGGCCGTCTGGGTGGCGCTGTACGCGCTGCTGGTGTCGGACGATATCGGGCTGGCGATCTGTTCGTCGGTCCCCTTGTGAGCGGACAGGGAGGACACGCCATGATGGTGCACCAGGCGAGCGAAGCGGCCGGCGCGCTGCCGGCATCGGGCGGGTGGCGAAGCGCCGTCGCGGACGTGTCGTCGGACCAGCGGGCGTTCAAGGACGTCCCCTGGGGCAAGCCGATGATGTGGATCTTCCTGCTCAGCGACACCTTCATCTTCGGCAGCTTCCTCATCTCGTACATGACGGTACGCATGTCCACCACGGTGGGCTGGCCGAATCCCAGCGAGGTCTTCTCGCTGATGATGTTCGGCAGGAACGTCCCGCTGCTGCTGATCGCGATCATGACCTTCATCCTGATCACCAGCAGCGGCACCATGGCGCTCGCGGTGAACTTCGGCTACCGGCGCGACCGCAAGACCACGGCCATCCTGCTGCTGGTGACGGCGGCCCTGGGCGCGACCTTCGTCGGCATGCAGGCCTTCGAGTGGTCCAAGCTGATCAGCGAGGGTGTGCGGCCCTGGGGCAACCCGTGGGGCGCGGCCCAGTTCGGGTCGTCGTTCTTCATGATCACCGGCTTCCACGGCACCCACGTCACCATCGGCGTGATCTTCCTGGTCATCGTGGCCGTGAAGGTGATGCGCGGCGACCTCGAGACGCAGCGGCCCGGCTTCCTGACCGGCCGGCGCGGCAACTACGAGATCGTCGAGATCCTGGGCCTGTACTGGCACTTCGTGGACCTGGTCTGGGTGTTCATCTTCGCGTTCTTCTATCTCTGGTAGCAAGGGGCCGCCCATGGACCACGCAGAGCACCATCCGGCCGTGACCGGGCAGCAGCCCCCGGCGCAGGCGCACGGCCAGCAGCACCCCCTGGGCCTGTACTTCAAGATCTGGGCGCTGCTGTTCGTGCTGAGCGCCATGTCGTACGCGGTCGACTACTTCCACGTGCAGGGGCTGCTGCGCTGGTCGCTGATCATCGTCTTCATGCTGCTCAAGGCGGGGCTGATCGTCGCCGTCTTCATGCACATGCTGTGGGAGCGGCTCGCGCTGGTGTACGCCATCATCGTGCCGCCCTTGCTGCTGGTGACGCTGCTGGCCATCGGCGCGCTCGAGGCCGACTACACCTGGCTGTCGCGCGGCACCTTTTTCGCCCCCGAGGCACAACAGCCGGCGGCGCCTGCCCACTAGGAGCGGCGATGCGCAGGCGCGTCTACTGGCTGCTGCCCGACCTGGCGAGCGCGCAGGCGACGATGGACGACCTGCTGCTCGCCGGCATCGACGTGCACCAGATGCACTTCATGGCGCGCGAGGACTGCGACATGTCGGGCCTGCACGCGGCCGGCGTGCTGCAGACGACGGACCTCGTTCGCTCGGCGGAAGCGGGGTTCGTGATCGGCGCCGCGCTGGGCGGCCTGCTGGGGGCCTTCCTCGCCGCCACCCATCCGGGGGCCGACGGGGCGCCGCAATGGAGCCTGGTCCCCATGCTGGTGATCGCGGGCGCGCTGGTGGATGCGTGGACGTCGAGCATGATCGGCATCTCGGTGCCGAACAAGGACCTGCAGCGCTTCGCGGCGCCCATCGCGCAAGGCTGGGTCCTGCTGATCCTCGACGTGCCCGTTTGGCGGGTCGCGGACATCGAGGCGCGCTTGCGGGAGTTGCATCCGGAGGCGCGGAGGCAGAGGGGCGAGGAGGGCGTGCCGCTGTTTCGCTGAAGGTGGACCTGCTTCAGCGGCAGACGGGCGCGCCGGATCGCGGCGGCCTGCGTGCAGGCCAGCACCGCCGTGCCGAACTGATCCCCAGGAAGGAGGATGACCGCGACCGGGAAAGGCTCGAAGGTGCGCACTTCGCCGATCCGGATCTCGGGAGCTCAGCTTGAACAGGTTCTTGCTCGTATTCGTCTTCCTTCTCATGTCCGTCCAGTTGCAGGGATGCGCCACACGTCGGAGCCTGTCCGGCGTCGAGGGATCAGCAGCGAAGACGTTCACTGTCCAGGCGCCTTCTCGCACGAACAAGTCGCAAGCGGAGATCACACGGGACGAAAGGGAGGAGATCGAGAAGCGCCTGAAGGAAGTGCTCGACTTCTGCCAGCCGCGTCTTTCCGGCTTCGAAAAGACATCCGCAGATGATGCGAGGAAGGCCTACTGGCTTTCGATGAGCGGGCTGATCGCCGGGGCCGTGATCGCGCCCGCCCTGACCTCCGCGAGCGCTGCCGGTAACGCTCCATGGATATCGGCGCTAAGCGGCTGGGGCGGAGCGACAAACTTCGCCGGGCAGGCGCTGAGGAGTTCTGGCTTGAGCGGGAGCACCATCGCTGAAACCAGGAACGCGATCATTGCGAACGTTCGGGACGGCATCAAGGTCGCCAGTGACGGCTCCAGGTCCTTCGGAGAGCGCGCGGATGCACTCATGAAGGCGCGCTCCGAGTGCATCCTGTACGAGATTGCGGTGCCCAGCATTCCGCAGGCTGAATGAAGGACCTGCGGTCCCTGCAGTCTCCACGACTGCGCGCGTCGGCGCCTGTGGCCGGCCGCTGACGGCCAGAGCCTCGACCCGCCGACACCCTCGCCGCCGGCCCGGGTCACCATCGGCGCAAAGGAGTACCTCATGGCATCCCGCAGTTCGACTTCCACGCACTCCAAGCGCAGCAGCATGACCGCCCCGTCGGCGCGCAGCCGTTCCGAGCGGCCCAGCAAGGATGGCCAGCCGAAGGACGCGCCCGCGATGCGCGGCCCCTCCGAGAAGAAGCACAAGAACATGGAGGAGGTGCAGCTCACCGGCCGCCAGAGCGACCAGGGCGGCAAGCCGGGCGGCACGCGGAAGGCGTCGGGTCGGCGCTGAAGTCGCGCCGGGCCGTCAGGCGGCAGGTGTTCCCCTGTTGCGATACCACTGCCGCAATTCGATCGGGTTGCCGTCCGGATCGCGGATCTCGGCGCGGGCGTAGTCCGCCCGCTTCACCGGCCCCCAGGCAGCCTCCACGCCCTTGGCCTGGAGCGTGCGGATTGCCTCGTCCATGTCGTCCACTTCCAGGGCGAGGCACTGCCATCCCAGCCGCGGCTCGCTGCTTCGCGGCGGGATGGCCTTGGCCTGCGGATAGCACATCACCTCGACCGTGGAGCCACCGAGCTCCAGGTAGACGAGCTCCAGAGGGCCGGACGGCGTCTCGGGGATCCGCATGCGCTCGCGCTCGCGGAACCCGAGCACGCCGGTGTAGAACGCGAGCACGCGTTCGGGCGCTGCGGTGAGCAGCTCGATGTGGTCGATGCGCTTGAACATGGCGTGGGCAGTATAGGGACAAGGGCGGTGTTGGTCGATCCGCCCGCGCCGCACCCTTCCTGCCCCGTTTGGAGGAGGGCGCGCGCTGGACGCGGGCGCGACACGGGCGTAGATTGGCGGCGTGCGGCCGACATCCGATCGGTTCGCGCATTCACCGGGATCTGGACGGTTACATCGCCGTGAGATGCCCACGGGTGACGCCCCCGAGGTTTCAGCCGAAGGGGCCCTTTTCCGGGAGGTGCGGGCATGCTCACCGTCGTGCAGTTCCCGATCGCCGACTTCCGCCGCATCGCGGGCTACGCGGAGGTGCCGCCGTCTCCCTCCTGGCCGCCGCGTACCTGGATCCCCGCGCAGTTCGTGCGGCACTTCGGTGTCGCCTGCCCGCGCTTTCGCGGCGTGGACCGCGCCTGGACCGACGAGGCGAGCTATTGCCGGGCCGACCGCGCGCTGCGCTTCCCGAAGCTGGTGCAAGTGCGCTGTGCGTTCCGCCGGCTGCTGAGCGACGGCGAGGCGGTCGCGCGCGTGGAGGTGGGCATCCACTGCGAGCCCGCGCAGCTCGCGGTGGCGCGCGGGATGCCTGGCGCCGCCTCCACCGCGGACGTCCTGGACTTCGTGCTGCAGCTGCCGACGCAGGTGCCCGCCATCGCGCCGTGCGCGGCGGCGCCGGAACAGCGTGCCCTGGTGCGCCAGGGCAAGGCGCTGAGCGCGCTGTACCTGCAGGCCACCTCGGGCGGCGGCGTGCGGCCCTCCGACCTCGCGCCCTCGCTCGACCGCATGGTGGCCATCGGCGCGCCGGTGGCGATCGTGGAGGCCGGTGCGAGCGATGCCGCGCTGCCCCGCGGCCTGCGCGAAGTGGAGTGCGCGCTGCCTCCTTCCATCCGGCTCGCTTTCGGCCGCCACCGCATGCCCTGGGGCGAGGTCGACGTGTGGCTGGTGCGCGGCGAACAACCGCGCGAGATGGTG
>DASWUI010000367.1:0-1770 GCA_036401715.1 Ramlibacter sp.
CCGGCCTGATGGCCATCCGCTCGGAATTCGCCAAGGCCCAGCCGCTCAAGGGCGCCCGCATCACGGGCTCCCTGCACATGACGATCCAGACGGCGGTGCTGATCGAGACGCTGCAGGCCCTGGGCGCCACCGTGCGCTGGGCCTCCTGCAACATCTTCTCCACCCAGGACCACGCCGCCGCCGCCATCGCCGCGGGCGGCACGCCGGTGTTCGCCGTCAAGGGCGAGTCGCTGGAGGACTACTGGGACTACACGCACCGCATCTTCGACTTCGGCCCCAAGGGCAGCGAAGGCGAAGGCCCCAACATGATCCTGGACGACGGCGGCGACGCCACGCTGCTGATGCACCTGGGCCAGCGCTGCGAGAAGGACCTGTCGCTGATCGACACCCACTCCTCGGAGGAAGAGCGCATCCTGCACGCGGCGATCCGCAAGAAGCTCAAGGAAGACCCGACCTGGTACAGCCGCAAGGCCGCGCAGATCGTCGGCGTGACCGAGGAGACGACCACCGGCGTGCACCGCCTGCAGGACATGGCCAACAAGGGCCTGCTGAAGTTCCGCGCGATCAACGTCAACGACTCGGTCACCAAGAGCAAGTTCGACAACCTGTACGGCTGCCGCGAATCGCTGGTGGACGGCATCAAGCGCGCCACCGACGTGATGGTCGCCGGCAAGGTCGCGCTGGTGGCCGGCTACGGCGACGTGGGCAAGGGCTCGGCGCAGGCGCTGCGCGCGCTGTCGGCGCAGGTGTGGGTGACCGAGATCGACCCGATCAACGCGCTGCAGGCCGCCATGGAAGGCTACCGCGTGGTCACCATGGACTACGCCGCCGACAAGGCCGACATCTTCGTCACAGCCACCGGCAACCGCGACGTCATCACCTACGCCCACATGGCGAAGATGAAGGACCAGGCGATCGTCTGCAACATCGGCCACTTCGACAACGAGATCGATGTCGCCTCGCTGGAGCAGAAGTGCCAGTGGGAGGAGATCAAGCCGCAGGTGGACCACGTGATCTTCCCGGACGGCAAGCGCATCATCCTGCTGGCCAAGGGCCGCCTGGTGAACCTGGGCTGCGGCACCGGCCACCCGAGCTACGTGATGTCCTCCTCCTTCGCCAACCAGACGCTGGCGCAGATCGAGCTGTTCACCAAGCCGCAGGCCTACGAGGCCGGCAAGGTGTACGTGCTGCCCAAGCACCTGGACGAGAAGGTCGCGCGGCTGCAGCTGTCCAAGCTGGGCGCGCAGCTGACGGAACTGACGGACTCGCAGGCCGCGTACATCGGCGTCAGCAAGGCCGGGCCGTACAAGCCGGATACCTACCGGTACTGATCGCGCGCACAGGTGAAGAGCTTCGTCATCCCGGCGCAGAGGTGAAGAGCATCGTCATCACCCCGCAGGCGGGGATCCAAGGCTTCCAGCGCTGCGCGCCCAGCGCGCGGTTGCAACGCCTTGGGTTCCCGCCTCCGCGGGAATGACGGCTTCGCCGGTGCCTGCGCGATCCACACCATGCGTGCCGACCAGCTCCTCGTCGAACGCGGTCTGGCCGCTTCGCGCTCGCAGGCGCAGCGGCTGATCGCCTCGGGCGTGCAGTGGTTCGACGGCGCCGGCTGGAGGCGCGTCGCCAAGAACGGCGACGAGCTGCCCGAGGCCGCGCAGGTCGAGCTGCTGGACACCGCGGAGGCGCGCTACGTCTCGCGCGGCGGCCTGAAGCTGGAAGGCGCCTTGCGCGCGGCCGGCCTCGACGTCACCGGCTGGACCTGCCTCGACG
>DASWUI010000368.1:0-3266 GCA_036401715.1 Ramlibacter sp.
AAGCGGCCGCAGGCCGCCCTTCAACGCCTTGGCTTCCCGCCTCCGCGGGAACGACAAAGCTATTGCCGCCTGCTGCGCCTAGTTGTATGATGTCTTACCTCTTGACCTCGGATCCCCCATGTCCCCGAACGAACTGAAGAAGGCCCTTTCCTCCGGCCTGCTGTCCTTCCCCCTCACCGATTTCGACCGCGAACTGCGCTTCGACCCCCGGGGCTACGCGAACCGCCTCGAATGGCTCATGCCCTATGGGGCCAGCGTGCTGTTCGCCGCCGGCGGCACGGGCGAGTTCTTCTCGCTGGAGCCGCAGGAATACGCCGGCGTCATCAAGACCGCCGCGGAAACCTGCAAGGGGCGCGTGCCCATCGTCGGCGGCGCCGGCGGCGGCACCACCCTGGCCATCCGGTACGCGCAGGAAGCCGAGCGCAACGGCGCCCAGGGCGTGCTGCTGCTGCCGCACTACCTGACCGAAGCCACCCAGGACGGCCTGGTGCAGCACGTCGAAGCCGTGTGCAGGAGCGTGAAGATCGGCGTGATCGTCTACAACCGCGGCGCCACGAAGCTGACCGCCGAATCGCTGCTGAAGCTGGCCGAGCGCTGCCCCAACCTGATCGGCTTCAAGGACGGCCTGGGCGACATCGAGCGCATCGTCTCCATCCGCCAGAAGCTGGGCGACCGCTTCGTCTACATCGGCGGCATGCCGACGCACGAGGTCTACGCCAATGCGTACAAGGCGCTGGGCGTGCCCACCTACTCCTCCGCCATCTTCAACTTCCTGCCCCGCACGGCGCTGGAGTTCTACAACGCCTACTGGGCCGGCGACACGGTGACCACCGCCCGCATCATCGACGAGTTCTTCCTCCCCTACCTCGCCATCCGCAATAAGGGCGAGGGCTACGCGGTGTCCATCGTCAAGGCCGGCGCGGCCATCGTCGGCAAGGGTGCCGGCCCGGTGCGACCGCCCCTGTCGGACCTCAAGCCGCAGGAAGTGGAAGAACTCGCCGCGCTCATCCGCAAGATGGGCCCGCAGTAAGCAACACGATTCCCCAAGGAGACCTTTCGATGAAGAAGACCCTCATGGGCCTGGCGCTGGCCATGGCCGCCACCCTGTCCTTCGCCTACCCGGACAAGCCCGTCACCCTGGTCGTGCCCTTCCCGCCGGGCGGCTCGACCGACGCCATCGCCCGCGTTCTGGCGCTGGAACTGCCCAGGAAGCTGGGCGGCACCTGGATCATCGACAACAAGCCGGGCGCCACGGGCACCATCGGCGCCGCCTTCGTCAAGCGCGCGGCCCCGGACGGCTACACGCTGTTCGTGTCCTCGCTCGGCCCCTTCGTGATCGCGCCGCACCTGATCAAGGGCGTGCAGTACGACGCGCTGAAGGACTTCGAGCCGATCACGGTGGCCGTGCAGGCCCCCAACGTGCTGGTCGTGCCCGCCAATTCGCCGATCCGGACGGTGGCCGACATGCTGGCCACGCTGAAGAAGACGCCCGGCAAGGTGAGCTTCGCCTCTTCCGGCAACGGCTCCTCCGACCACCTCTCGGCCGAACTGTTCTGGCAGCAGACCGGCACCGAGGGCCTGCACGTGCCCTACAAGGGCGGCGGTCCCGCCATCAACGACCTGCTGGGCGGGCAAGTGGACGCGGCCTTCGTCAACATCAACAGCATCATCCAGCACATCAAGGCCGGCAAGGTGCGCGCCCTGGGCATCGCCTCCGAGAAGCGCAACCCGCTGCTGCCGGAAGTCGCCACCCTGCAGGAGCAGGGCGTCAAGGGCGCCGAAGTGCAGTCCTGGCAGGCCGTGGCCGCGCCCAGGGGCCTGCCCGCCGACCTGAAGGCCAGGCTGCAGTCCGCGATCGCCGCGGCGCTGAACGAGCCGTCCGTCAAGGACAAGCTGGTGTCGCAGGGCTTCGAGATCGTGGGCAACACGCCGGAGCAGTTCGCAAAGTTCCAGGCGGTCGAGTTCGGCCGCTGGAAGTCGCTGATCGAAGCGCGCAACATCAAGGCCGACTGACGATGTCCTCTCCGGTCGTCAAGAGCATGCGGGTGGTCCCGGTCGCCGGCCGGGACGGCATGCTGCTGAACCTTTCGGGCGCGCATGCGCCCTTTTTCACGCGCAACATCGTCATCGTCACCGACAACGCGGGCCACACCGGCCTGGGCGAGGTGCCCGGCGGCGAGAAGATCCGGCAGACGCTGGAGGACGCCCGTCCGCTGGTCGAGGGCCAGACCGTCGGCAACCTGCAGGCGATCCTGAATGCCATGCGCACGAAGTTCGCCGACCGCGACGCCGGCGGCCGCGGCAACCAGACCTTCGACCTGCGCACCACCATCCACGCGGTGACCGCGGTCGAGGCGGCGTTGCTCGACCTGCAGGGACAGCACCTCGGCGTGCCGGTGGCCGCGCTGCTCGGCGAAGGCCAGCAGCGCGAGGCGGTGCAGATGCTCGGCTACCTGTTCTACGTCGGCGACCGCAAGAAGACCAACCTGCCCTACGCGTCGGAACCGGAAGCGCAGGACGACTGGCTGCGCCTGCGGCACGAGGCAGCGCTGACGCCCGAGGCGGTGGTGCGCCTGGCCGAAGCGGCGCAGAAGCGCTATGGCTTCCAGGACTTCAAGCTCAAGGGCGGCGTGCTGGCCGGCGATGCGGAAGTGGAGGCCGTGACGGCCTTGCACGAGCGCTTCCCCGACGCGCGCGTGACGCTGGACCCCAACGGCGGCTGGCTGCTGAAGGACGCGATCCGCCTGGGACAGAAGATGCGCGGCGTCGTCGCGTATGCCGAAGATCCCTGCGGCGCCGAGGACGGCTTCTCCGGCCGCGAGGTGATGGCGGAGTTCCGCCGCGCCACCGGCCTGCCCACCGCGACCAACCTGGTGGCCACCGACTGGCGCCAGATGGCGCACTCGCTGGCGCTGCAGTCGGTGGACATCCCGCTGGCGGACCCGCACTTCTGGACCATGGCCGGGTCGGTCCGCGTGGCGCAGACCTGCCGCGACTGGGGCCTCACCTGGGGCTCGCACTCCAACACCCACTTCGACATCTCGCTGGCGATGTTCACCCACGTCGGCGCGGCGGCGCCCGGCAAGGTCACGGCGATCGACACGCACTGGATCTGGCAGGACGGCCAGCGGCTGACGCGCGATCCGCTGCGCATCGAAGGGGGACTGGTTCAGGTGCCGAAGAAACCCGGTCTGGGCATCGAACTGGACATGGTTGAAGTCGAGAAGGCCCACAGGCTCTACCAGGCGCACGGCCTGGGCGCGCGG
>DASWUI010000369.1:0-4217 GCA_036401715.1 Ramlibacter sp.
CCCACGGGCATGACTTTCCGGCCGCCGCGGGTGGCGGGCGACACGCTGTGGGTGATGGTGCGCGGCCGCTGGGAAGGCACCGTGTACTTCGATGCCAGCGGGCGCGAACTGGGCCGGCGCGGCGAGCACGAGGGCTGGTTCAACCTGCTGTTCGAGCTGCACGGCTCGCTGCTCGCGGGCGATGCGGGCAAGGCGGTGCTCGCTGTTTCGGCGGGCAGCTACGCGATCCTCCTGCTGACCGGCGTGGTGCTGTGGTGGCCGCGCCGCTGGCCGCCTTCCTTCCGCGTGGCCACCGGCGCGGGCGGGTTGCGCCTCGCTCTGGACCTGCACAAGCTGGCCGGAACGCTCACCGGCCTCGCCATCCTGGTCCCGGTGGCGAGCGGCGCCTACATGGCCTGGTCACCCCTGCGCGACCTGGCCACCTTGCTCGCGGGAGAACAGGCATCGCGCGCTCCCCCGGTCCGCCAGCCGCACCAGCCCGGGCCGCGCGCGAGCCTGGATGCACTGGTGTCCGCGGCACGCTCCCGCTTTCCACAGGCGATGGTGGGCTACGTGCAGGTTCCCGCGCAGCCGGACCAGCCGGTGCGCGTGCGCATGAAGCTGCCGGACGAGCCGCATCCGAACGGGCTGAGCTCCGTGTGGCTGCATCCCCGCTCGGGCGAAGTGCTGAAGGTGGCGCGCTGGGACGCACTCGATGCCGGCAGCCGCCTGGTGAACGTCGTGTACCCCCTGCACACGGGCGCGCTCGGCGGGACGCCGCACCTGGCGCTCAACGCCGCTGCCGGCGTGCTGCTCGCCGGGCTCGGTGGCACCGGGCTGTGGCTGTGGTGCCGCCGGCGCAGCATGCGCCGGCCGGCGTCCGCCCCGGCGGCATCCAGCGGGCAGGCCGCCTGAGCGGCCTCAGGGTTCGCGCGCCTGTGCCTGGATCAGCCGCAGCAGCTTTTCCAGGTTGCGGTCGCGGATGTTGTGCCGCCTCAGTTCCTCCAGGGTGCGGTGCGCGTAATCGAGCGTCGTGCCGTAGATGCCGGAAGCCAGGGCGAAGATCGCGCGGTACTCCTCCTCGCTCAGTTCGCCCGTATGGCTGGGGCTCTTGCGCGACAAGGTGAAGGCCAGCGCCCGCACCCGCCCTTGCGGCGTTTCGGCCGGCAGCCAGCGCGGGTCGTAGACGGCGGTCGCCATCTCGCGCGACCACAGGCCGCCGAGGATCTCCGCGCCGCGCTCCCGGTGCACGCGGAACACGACGCCGCGGCAGCAGCCTCCCGACAGCAGCCCGAACACCAGGCCCGGGCGCTCCGGCGTGCCGCGGTTGATGCGGCTCCACATCTTCAGGGCGCGGTGCCAGCCGTGCACCCGCGCGGGGCGGCGCTCCACGAAATCGAAATCGGGCCGCCAGATGAGTGAGCCGTAGCCGAAGATCCAGAGATCCTCCTGCCCGCCCCACTCCGCGAGGGCCTTTTCCAGCATCGCCGCCGGGTCCCGGTACGGCTTCAAGACTTCGGTCACGCCCGAACTCTAGCGGACGCCGCACCGTCCAGGAAGTTGGTAACCGGTTCGTACCCGGCGTCGGGCCACGAGGGGGCGCCCCGGGGTTAGGATCGCCGTGACCCAGTGACCGCATCGCCATGAAACTCCATCCCGTGCTGGAAGCGGTGACGCAGCGCATCCGCGAACGCAGCGCGCCCACCCGCTCCGCCTACCTTGCCCGCATCGACGAGGCCGCCGCGCGCGACCGTGGCGCCGACCGGATGGGCTGCGCGAACGTCGCCCATGCGTTCGCCGGCCTTCCCGTCAACGACAAGTTCCGCGTGGTCGCCGAACGCGCGCCCAACATCGGCATCGTCAACGCCTACAACGACATGCTGTCGGCGCACGCGCCCTACGGCGCGTTCCCGCCGGTGATCAAGGACGAGGCACGCAAGGCGGGCGCCACCGCCCAGGTCGCCGCCGGCGTGCCGGCCATGTGCGACGGCGTCACGCAGGGCACGGCCGGCATGGAGCTGAGCCTTTTCTCGCGCGACGTGATCGCGATGGCCACCGCCGTCGGCCTCAGCCACGACGTGTTCGACGCGGCGCTGATGCTGGGCATCTGCGACAAGATCGTCCCCGGCCTGCTGATCGGGGCGCTGCAGTTCGGCCACATTCCGACGGTCTTCGTCCCCGGCGGCCCCATGCCCAGCGGGCTGTCCAACAGCGAGAAGGCCAAGGTGCGCGAGCAGGCGGCGCAGGGCCTGGTCGGCCGCGACGCACTGCTGGAAGCCGAGATGAAGGCCTACCACACGCAAGGCACCTGCACCTTCTACGGCACCGCCAACAGCAACCAGATGCTCATGGAAGCCATGGGGCTGCACGTGCCGGGCGCCGCCTTCGTGCTGCCGCAGCAGGAGTTGCGCGAGGAGCTCACGCGCGAGGCCGTGCGCACCGCGCTCGGCATCATCAAGGCCCGCCGCTTCACCCCCATCGGCCGCATCGTCGACGAGCGTTGCATCGTCAACGCGATGGCGGCGCTGCTGGCCACCGGCGGCTCCACCAACCACCTGATCCACTGGGTGGCGGTCGCACGAGCCGCCGGCATCGTGATCGACTGGAACGACTTCGACCAGCTCTCCGGCGTGGTGCCCTTGCTGGCGCGCGTCTATCCCAACGGCACGGCCGACGTCAACCAGTTCCAGGCCGCGGGCGGTCCCGGCTTCGTGATCCGCGAACTGCTGGACGCCGGCCTCATGCACGAGGACGTGCTCACCGTGCGCGAAGGCGGGCTGCGCGAGTACACGCGCGAACCGGCGCTGCAGGAACGCGGGGAGCGCAGGCTCGCCTGGTCCGACATCGGCGCCACGCGCGACGACGGCGTGGTGCGGCCCGCGCGCGAGCCCTTCGGCCCCACCGGCGGCCTGAAGCTGCTCACCGGCAATCTCGGGCGCAGCGTGATCAAGGTGTCCGCCGTGCCGGAAGACCGCCACGTGATCGAGGCGCCGGCGCGCATCTTCGACAGCCAGGAAGCGCTGCAGTCGGCCTTCAAGGCCGGCGAGCTGGACCGCGACGTGGTGTGCGTGGTGCGCTGGCAGGGACCGCAGGCCAACGGCATGCCCGAACTGCACAAGCTGACGCCGCCGCTGGCGGTGCTGCAGGGCAAGGGTTTCCGCGTCGCGCTGGTCACCGACGGCCGCATGAGCGGGGCGTCCGGCAAGGTGCCCGCGGCCATCCACGTGTCGCCGGAAGCGGCGGCCGGCGGCCCGCTCGCCCTGCTGCGCGACGGCGACGTGGTGCGCCTGGACGCCAAGGCGGGCCGGCTGGAGGCGCTGGTCGACGCGGGCGAATGGGAGCGGCGCGAGCCCGCGAAGATCAGCGACGCGCAGCGGACCGGCAACGGCCACGGCACCGGACGCGAACTGTTCGCCGGCATGCGGCGCAACGCACTGGCGGCAGAGGAGGGCGCCTGTACATGGCTGTGAAACAAGCGATCGCGGACCGACCGACGGCCGCCGAAGTGATGCAGGACGCGGCGGTGATCCCCGTCATCGTGCTGCAGGACCGCGAACACGCCGTGCCGCTGGCGCGCGCGCTGGTCGCCGGCGGCATCCGCATGCTGGAAGTCACCTTGCGCACGCCGGTGGCGCTGGACTGCATCGAAGCCATCGCGAAGGAAGTGCCGGAAGCGGTGATCGGCGCGGGCACGGTGCGCAGCGCGGCCGACGCGCAGGCGGCCGCGCTCGCGGGTGCGCGCTTCGCCGTGAGCCCGGGCTACACGCGTTCCGTGGGCAAGGCCTGCCACGACCTGGGCCTCGCGCTGCTGCCCGGCGTGGCGACCGGCAGCGAGATCATGATGGCGCAGGAGGACGGCTACACGGCGCTGAAGTTCTTCCCCGCCCTGCAGGCGGGAGGCGCCGCCATGCTCAAGGCCTGGCACGGACCCTTCAACGACGTGAAGTTCTGCCCCACCGGCGGCGTCACCGCGCAGAACGCGCGCGAGTTCCGGGCGCTGCCCAACGTCGCCTGCGTCGGCGGCTCCTGGCTCACGCCGGCGGATGCGCTCGCGGCGCAGGACTGGGCGCGGGTGACGCGGCTGGCGTCGGAAGCCGCGGCGCTGTCGCGCAAGTGAAGCTGCGACGGGCCGGCTAGCCCGGCTCGCCTTCGCGCTGGATCAGTTCGATCTTGTAGCCGTCCGGGTCGGTGACGAAGGCGATCACCGTGTTGCCGCCCTTGACCGGGCCGGGCTCGCG
>DASWUI010000370.1:0-6080 GCA_036401715.1 Ramlibacter sp.
CGAGCCTCCACGGCATGGTGTCGGCGGTGGTCACCAGCGACCTCAACGGCCGCGGCCATTTCTCCACCACCATCAGCGGCGAGAACTTCACGGGCGAGGCGACGCGGGTCGCCGGCGCGCAGCGCCAGGGCGTCGCCAACGGCACCGGCAGCCGCGGCCGCTACCTGAGCTGCCGCTACACGATGAACTCGCCGACCCTCGGCACCGGCGACTGCCGCCTCTCCGACGGGGCGGTGTTCACCATGCACGTGGGCGGCTGATCGCGCGGCGCCGGGGCTCAGGCCTCGGCCGGCGCGTACTCCAGCTGCAGGATCTCCATCAGCTCGCGCGCGTTGACCGGCGCATGGCGCTTGTCGGTGTTGTCGAAGTAGCAGTACACGTCGCGCGCCGCCCGGGCCCGCGCGCGGGAAGGGCAGATCAGGCGCGCATCCTCCGGCTCCTCGCCCTTGCGCCAGGCATCGATGAAGCGGGCCCAGCGTTCCAGCTCCTGGCGGCTGTAGCTGCTGTTGTAGAGCTCGGTCGATCCGTGCAGGCGCATGTACACGAAATCGGCCGTGATGTCCTCGTACAGGGGCCAGGGCTTCGGCGTGTCCGCCACCACCCAGGCGATGCGGTACTTGCGCAGCAGGCGGATGAAGTCCGGCGTGACGAAGCTCTCGTGCCGCACTTCCACCGCGTGCCGCATGCGCCGGTTGCGCCCCGGCTCGACGCATGCCCGGCCCTCCAGTCGCTGGTCGTGCCGGCAGGCGATCGCCGCGGCCTCGTGCGTGGTGGTCGGCAGCATCTGGAAGAAGGCCTCGAACACCTCCGGGTGGAAGCGCATCATGGGCGGGAACTGCCACAGGAGCGGCCCGAGCTTGTCCCCCAGCTCGAACAGCCCGGAGGCGAAAAAATTCGCAAGTGCCGCATCGATGTTGCGCAGCTTCAGCATGTGGGTGATGTAGCGGCTGCCCTTGACCGCGAACACGAAGCCGGGCGGCGTGTGCTCGGCCCACATGCGGTAGCTGGAGGGGTGCTGCAGGGAATAGAAGGAGCCGTTGAGCTCCAGCGAATTGAACACCCGCGACGCGTGCTGCAGCTCGCGCCACTGCGCCAGCCCCCTGGGATAGAAGTGTCCGCGCCAGGGGGTGTAGCGCCAGCCGGAGACGCCGATGAGGACCTTGCCCGCCATGGCCCCTTTGTGCCAGAAGCGGGCACCGGCTGGGGAGCCGCCGGCGCGTCCCCCTGTCAGCGCGCCTTGAGGACCGGTTCGAGCTCCTCGGCCTCGCTGGTTTCCTGGTAGACCAGGTACACGACGATGAGGGCGGCGAAGGTCATCGCGCCGAAGGCCACCACGGCCGGCAGGTCGGTGATGTGCAGGTAGCCGAAGCCGCGCGGCGCCACGCCGCGGTCCGGTGTGGTGCAGATGAACTCCGCTGCCTGCATGCCGGTGTAGTGCATGGCGCACACCGCGATGCCCATCACCAGGCCGGCGGCCACCCGCATCAGCATGCCGACGGTGTTGAAGGCCAGCCACAGCGCCGCCGTCGCGGCCAGCACGGCGATGCCGGCGGAGGCCGCGATGATGCCGTAGTCCCAGCGGATGTAACCATTGATCTTCATGCCGTACATGCCCAGGTAGTGCATCACCACCACGCCCATGCCGAGCAGGAACCCGGCGAAGAGCAGGCGCCCCAGCCGCTCGGGTGCCTTGGCCACGAAGGCCAGGGCCAGCGCCACGGCGACGATCGCCGCCACCAGCGAGATCGCCGTCTCGACCATCGCGTAGCTGCTGGCCACGTCGAGGCGCAGCGCCAGCATCCCGATGAAGTGCATGGACCACACGCCGATGCCGCCCAGCGCGACGCCCGCGGCGATGGTGTTGCCCAGGTGGATCGTGCCGTTGGCCTGGCGGATCCGGGTGGCGGAACTCAGGGCGATCACGCTGCCGAGCACCGCGATCAGGTAGGACATGAGGACGTAACCCAGCTGGTAGCTGGACGCGACAGGTGTTTCCATGGAGCCCTCCGGGAGTGGATGACGATGGCATTCACCGCCTGGAGGCGAACGAAAGGGCTAGGGAAAGTACCTAAGGGTGTGCGGTAATCCCCTGATCCGGGGATGCGTGCCGACCAAGGGTGCGCCCATGCCCCCGAATGGCGCCTGCTGCCCAACGGTTATCATCCCGCGCATCGACGCCGGCAAGGAGCGCTGCGCGACACGGGTCGCGCGGACTCCCGCGCCGGCGTCCTCATTCGCGTCACGGGGGCGAGGGGCAGTGCGTCTCACATCGATCAAGCTTTCCGGGTTCAAGTCGTTCGCCGAACCCACGAACTTCATGCTGCCCGGCCAGCTCGTCGGGGTCGTGGGCCCCAACGGCTGCGGCAAGTCCAACATCATGGACGCCGTGCGCTGGGTGCTGGGCGAGTCCAAGGCCAGCGAACTGCGCGGCGAGTCCATGCAGGACGTCATCTTCAACGGCACCAACACCCGCAAGCCGGCCTCGCGCGCCTCGGTCGAGCTCATCTTCGACAACGCCGACCACCGCGCCGGCGGGCAGTGGAGCCAGTTCGCCGAAATCGCCGTCAAGCGCGTGCTGACGCGCGACGGCACCTCCAGCTACTACATCAACAACCAGCCGGTGCGACGGCGCGACGTGCAGGACGTGTTCCTGGGCACCGGCCTGGGCCCGCGCGCCTACGCGATCATCGGCCAGGGCACGATCAGCCGGATCATCGAGTCCAAGCCCGAGGAGCTGCGCCTGTTCCTGGAGGAGGCCGCGGGCGTCTCCAAGTACAAGGAGCGCCGGCGCGAGACCGAGAACCGGCTGCACGACACGCGCGAGAACCTCACCCGCGTGGAAGACATCCTGCGCGAGCTGAACGCCAACCTGGAGAAGCTGGAGAAGCAGGCGGAAGTCGCCGCCCGCTACAACACGCTGCAGGCCGACGTGACGCTCAAGCAGCACCAGCTGTGGTACCTCAAGCGCGCCGAGGCCGAGGCCGACCAGGTGCGCATCAAGGCCGATGCCGACAAGGCGGTCAACGACCTCGAGGGCCGGGTGGCCGACCTGCGCCGCATCGAGAGCGAGCTGGAGACCATCCGCCAGGCGCACTACGCCGCCGGCGACCAGGTGAACCAGGCCCAGGGCCAGTTGTACGAAGCGAGCGCGGAAGTGGGGCGGCTGGAAGCCGAGATCCGCTTCGTCGTCGAGGGCCGCCAGTGCGTCGAGCAGCGGCTGGTGCAGCTCAAGGAGCAGACGACGCAGTGGGCCGCGCGCAAGGAGGAGGCGCAAGCCGAGACCGAGAACCTGGCCGCCCAGACGGTGGACGCCGAGGAGAGGGCCACGCTGCTGGCCGCGCAGGTCGAGGAGCAGGGCCTGCAGCTGCCCGACCTGGAAGAGGCGCTGCGCCAGGCGCAGTCGCGCTCCTCGGAACAGCGCGGCGCGGTGTCGCAGGTGCAGCAGCAGATCCAGGTGCTGGCGGCCGACCAGCGCAATATCGAGGAACAGTCGCGGCAGCTGAACCAGCGGCGCGAACGGCTGGTGGCCGACCGCAATGCGCTGGCCGCCCCGGACGAGGCGAGGCTGACCAACCTGCAGTCGCAGCTCGCCGCGGCGCAGGAAGCCGCCGGGACGGCGGACGCGCGCCTGCACGAGCTGCAGGAGCAGGTGCCGCAGCTCGACGAGGACCGGCGCGCGAAGCAGCAGGACGTGAACACGCAGGGCGCGCGCCAGGCCGACCTGTCGGCGCGCATGGAGGCCCTCAAGGCGCTGCAGGAGAAGGTCCGCACCGACGGCAAGCTGCAGCCCTGGCTCGCCAAGCATGGACTGGGCGGCCTGCAGGGCCTGTGGACGAAGATCCACATCGAGCAGGGCTGGGAGAACGCGCTGGAGGCGGCGCTGCGCGAGCGCATGAACTCGCTGGAAGTGTCGCGGCTGGACATGGTGCGGGCCTTCGCCGCCGACGCGCCGCCCGCGAAGCTCGCCTTCTATCACGCACCCACGGCCGCTGCGCCCGAAGCGCCCGCGGCGCTGCCGCGGCTGGCGGACCTGCTGCGCCTGAACGACGCCGGCCAGAAGGCGCTGCTGACCGACTGGCTGCATGGCTGCTACACCGCCGCCTCGCTGGAAGACGCGCTGGCCGCGCGCGACAAGCTGCAGGCCGGCGAAGCGATCTACGTGAAGTCGGGCCATGCGGTCACCGCCCACAGCGTCAGCTTCTACGCGCAGGACTCCGAGCAGGCCGGCCTGCTGGCGCGCCAGCAGGAGATCGAGAACCTCGAGAAGCAGCTGCGCGCGCAGGCACTGATCAGCGAGGAGGCGCGCGGCGCCCTGGTGCGCGCCGAAGCGGCGTACACCGATGCCTCGCAGCGCCTGACCACCGCGCGCCGGGAGGCGGCCGAGACCCAGGGCCGCGCGCACGAACTGCAGGTGGAGACGCTGCGCCTGACGCAGCTGGCGGAGCAGACCCGCGCGCGCAGCGAGCAGATCGCCGGCGACCTGGCCGAAGTGGACGCGCTGCTGGAGGAACTGCAGGAGCGGCGCGTGGCGGCCGAAGCGCGCTTCGAGGAGCTGGACATGCAGCTGGCCGACAGCCAGGAGCGGCATGCCCAGCTGGACGAGCGCGTGATCGAGGCCGAGCGCAAGCTGGCCGAGGCGCGCGAGCAGCACCGCAGCCTGGAGCGGCAGGCGCAGGAAGCGCAGTTCGCGCAGCGCGCGCTGGATGCGCGGCGCGGCGAGCTGCAGCGGGCGATCGAGACGGCGACGCAGCAGGCGTCCTCGCTCGCCGCGGAGGAAGAGCGCGCCCGCAGCGAGCTCGCGCGCCTGACCGATGCCGCCGCGCAGGCCGGCCTGCAGAGCGCGCTGCAGCTGAAATCCGAACGGGAGCAGGTGCTGGGTGCCAAGCGCAGCGAATACGACGACCTCACCGCCAAGCTGCGGGCGAGCGACGAGCGCCGGCTGCAGCTGGAGCGCGAACTGGAGCCGCTGCGCCAGCGCATCACCGACTTCCAGCTCAAGGAGCAGGCCGCGCGCCTGGGCCTGGAGCAGTACACGCAGCTGCTCACGGAGGCGCAGGCCGACGTCGAGGCGGTGGCGAAGTCGGTGGCGGAAGGCAACGTGCGGCTGTCGGGCATGCAGTCGGAGATCGACCGGCTGCACCGCGAGATCGCCGCGCTGGGCGCCGTCAACCTGGCCGCGCTGGAGGAGCTGAGCACCGCGCGCGAGCGCAAGCAGTTCCTGGATGCGCAGTCCAAGGACCTGACCGAGGCGATGACGACGCTGGAGGACGCCATCAAGAAGATCGACGCCGAAACGCGCGACCTCCTGGGCAGCACCTTCCAGACCGTCAACGAGCACTTCGGCCGCATGTTCCCCGAGCTGTTCGGCGGCGGCAACGCCAGGCTGGTGATGACCGGAGAGGAAATCCTGGACTCGGGCGTGCAGGTGATGGCCCAGCCGCCCGGCAAGAAGAACCAGACCATCCACCTGCTGTCCGGCGGCGAGAAGGCCCTGACGGCGATCGCGCTGGTGTTCGCCATCTTCCAGCTCAATCCCGCGCCTTTCTGCCTGCTGGACGAGGTGGACGCGCCGCTGGACGACGCCAACACCGAACGCTACGCCAAGCTCGTGAGCAGCATGAGCAAGGAGACGCAGTTCCTCTTCATCTCGCACAACAAGATCGCGATGGAGATGGCCGAGCAGCTGATCGGCGTGACCATGCAGGAGCAGGGCGTCTCGCGCATCGTGGCGGTGGACATGGAATCCGCGGTCTCGATGGCGGAGACCGCATGAGCGGATTCACCGTCGGCCTTGCCATCCTCGGCGGGCTGGTGCTGGCGCTGCTGGTGGCCTGGAACGCCTGGACCACGCGGCGCAACACGCCGCGCCAGGCGGAAGTCGCGGTGGCCGCCGCTCCCGCGCGCGAGGCCGCGCCGGAGCGCACCGAGCCGGTATTCGACGACGAGCCGCTTGCCCCGCTGCCGCCGCCGGAGCGCAAGCCCGGGCTCGACGCCCTGATCGACGTGCTGGCGCCGATCGCCGTGGACCTGCCGGTGTCGGGCGAGGCGGCGCTGGCGGCGCTGCCGCCCACGCGCCGCGC
>DASWUI010000371.1:0-4041 GCA_036401715.1 Ramlibacter sp.
GGAAGGCGCCATCGCCGGCGCTCAGACCGCGCACCTTCTGGTGCGCCCGCCGCGTCTCGCCGGCGAGCTCGAAGGGATGGTCGCGGTACCACATCAGGCCACCTCCGCCTCCAGCATTTCGTCGCCGAGATAAGCCTCGACCACCTCCGGGTTGGACGTGACCGCGCGCGGCGTGCCGTCGGCGATCACGCGCCCCTGGTGCATCACGATCACGCGCTCCACGTGCCGCAGCAGCGTGGTGACGGCATGCTCGATCCACACCACGGTCAGGTCCAGCTCGTCGCGCAGCCGCCGGATCAGGCGCGCCATGTCCTCGATCTCCGCCTCGGTCAATCCGGCCGCCACTTCGTCCAGCAGCAGCATGCGCGGGCGCGTCGCCAGCGCCATGCCGATCTCCAGCAGCCGCTGCTGCGAGGGCGTGATCGCGCCGGCCGGCAGCGCCGCCTGCTGCGACAGGCCGATCAGCTGCAGGATGCGCGGCGCATCGCGCAGCGTCCAGGGCACGCTCGCCTCCTCGCCCCACAGCCAGTACTTGCGGTGCCGCCTTCCCGCGAACTTCAGGCCGAACTCGATGTTCTGCAGCACCGGCAGGTCGGCGAACACGCGCGGCGTCTGGAAGGTGCGCGCCAGTCCGTGCGCGGCAAATCGGTGGGGGCCCTTGCCGGTGAGGTCGTCGTGCTCCACCAGCAGCCGGCCCGAGGTCGGCACCTGCACGCCCGAGATCGCGTTGAAGAAGGTGGTCTTGCCGGCGCCGTTGGGGCCGATGATGCCGACCAGCTCGGCGCGCTGGAAGGACACGCTCACCTCGTCCACCGCCACCAGCCCGCCGAAGCGCACCGTGACCTTGCGCGCCTCCAGCAGCGGCAGCCGCAGCACTTCAGAAGCCATAGCGGTGCCTCCGCGCGCGTTCCTTGTCGCGCGCCTTGTCGCCGCTCCACTCGTAGCGGCGCTCCTTCCACCAGCCCTTGCTCTCGTCCCACCAGGCGCGGAAGGTCTCCCAGCGCAGCGAGGCCAGGCCGCCGGGAAGGTACAGCACGCACAGGATCAGCAGCAGTCCCAGCGTCATCATGTAGACCTGCGGCGCCTGCAGACGCAGCGTCTCGGCCAGCAGGCTGAAGACGATGGCGGCGATCAGCGGGCCCCACAGCGTCAGCGCGCCGCCGATCAGCGCGATCAGCACGGTCTGGAAGCCGATGAAGGGATTGAACACGGTGTGCGGGTCGATGTAGGTCCAGCGCACCGACATGGCGGCGCCGACGGCGCCGGCGAAGGCGGCCGTCATGGCGAAACCGGCCAGCTTCACAAGCTTCGTGTTCACGCCCAGCGTCTGCGCCCGCTGCTCGTCGGCCCCTATGCCGGCCAGCGCCAGCCCGAAGCGGGTGCGCCGCACGACGATGGACACCGCCACGGCCGCCAGCGCCAGCAGCAGCACGGTGAGGTAGATGGTGTCGCGGGTGGGCACCACCGTCAGCACGCGCCCGACGGTTCCGGTCACGCTCTTCTCGAAATAGGTGATGGCATGGCGGATCAGTTCCGTCATGCCGAAGGTCAGCACCGCGAAGTAGGTGCCGCGCAGGTGCAGCACCGCCGCGCCCATCACCAGCGCCACCGCGGCAGCCAAGCCGGCACCGAGCGCGATGGCCTGCCCCCAGGACATGTGCTCCAGGGACAGCGCGCAGGCGTAGGCGCCGATGCCGAAGAAGGCCGAAGTCGCCAGCGACAGGTAGCGCGTGAAGCCGCAGAACAGCGCCCAGCTGGAGGACAGCGCCACGTACATCAGGCAGGTCAGGGCCAGCGAAACGATGAACTCGCTGCCCCAGTAGGGCAGCGCGAGCGCCCAGCCGGCGATGCCGAACAGCACCAGCAGGTCGCGCACCAGGAGCTGCCTTGAGCTCATCAGGAGACCTCCGCGCCACGCGCTTCGGTATTCGCCTTGGGAGCGGCCCCGCGGCTCATGCCTTGCGGCTCCTGCGCGCGAACAGCCCTTCCGGCCGCAGCAGCAGCACGGCGATGAACACGCCGTACGAGAGCAGCGCCTTCAGGGAGGGATTGGTGTAGTGCATGCCGATCGCTTCCACGACGCCGAGAAGCAGCCCGCCCGCGAGCGCGCCGCTCATGCTGCCGAAGCCGCCGAGGGTGATCACGATGAGGGCCGTGACCGTGTAGGGCTCGCCCATGGCGGGCGAGATCGTGTACGCCATGGACAGCAGCGCGCCGGCCACGCCCGAGAGGCCCAGGCCGATGCCGAACATCAGCGGGTGCAGCACGCGGGTGTTGATGCCCACCAGCTGCGCGCCGGTGGGCGACTGCATCAGCGCGCGCACGCCCTTGCCGAGCAGCGTCGTGCGCAGCAGCACGATCATCGCGACGGCGAAGGCCAGCGCCAGCCCGAACACCAGCAGCTTGTTGGCGGCGAACTGCGCGCCGCCGAACTTCAGCGGCTCGGTCAGGTAGTCGTAGCCGCGCAGGTCCCCGCCCCACATCCAGGAGACGAAGTTCTGCACCAGGAACATCAGGCCGAAGGCGACCATGAGCCCACGCGCCTCGAAGATGTCCAGGTTGGGCGAGGTGGCGGTCAGGCGCCGGAAGCAGAGCCAGTGGATGGCCAGGCCCAGCGCCGCCAGCACGAGGAAGGACAGCGGCACCATCAGCAGGGGCGAGACGCCGAAGCTGGTCTGCACCATCCAGGTGAGGTACGCGCCCACCATCAGGAACTCGCCGTGCGCGATGTTCAGGATGCGCATCAGGCCGTACTGCAGGTTCAGGCCCAGCGCGACGAGCGCGTAGATCCCGCCGGTGATGAGCCCGGAGGTGAGGAGTTCGAGCCAGGCGCCGAAGGACATGGTGATGAGGATCGGGGGAGCCCGTCATCCCCGCGAAGGCGGGGACCCAAGGCTTCCAGGGCGCGCGCAGCGCGCGTGTTTCGACGCTTTGGATCCCCGCCTCCGCGGGGATGACGGCGGGAGCGTTACTTCCACGCCGGCTTGTTCGGATTCAACTTCGCCGTCGCCACCTTCTGCGGCCACACCACCTCGAACTCGCCGTTCTGCCACTGGCCCACCGTCCCCGGCGTCGCGGTGTTCTCGCTGCCGGTGAACTTCACGTCGCCGATGATGGTCTTGTGCGTGGTGTTGGCGATGTAGTCGCGCATGGCCTTGCGGTCCAGCCCCACCTGCTTCGCCGCGTTGGTCATGATCTCCAGCCCCGCCCAGCAGTGGCCGCTCGCCCAGCGGTCCGGCTCCTTGCCGTTGAACTTCTTCGTGTGCGCGTCGAAGTAGGCCCGGGCGCCGGGGCTGGTCTTCGCGTTCCACGAGCCCATGCCCAGCACGCCCTCGGCGCCGGCAGGCGTCATCACGTTGCGATACAGCTGGAAGGCCGTGCCCACGGAGGCGTAGAAGAATTTCGGGTTGAAGCCCACCTCCTTGGCCTGCTTGGAGGCCAGGATGGTGTCCGGCGGATAGGTGAAGCCGATGAAGGCGTCCGGATTCTTGTCCTTGATGGAGCGCAGCACCGGCGACAGGTCCTTCACGCCGCCCGGATAGCTGGTCTCCTGCACCAGGCTGATGCCGCTGCCGGCCGTCGCCACCTTCAGCGCCGCATAGTTCTCCAGCCCGAACAGGTCGTCGACGTAGACCACCGCCGCCGTCTTGGCGCCGTTGGCCTTCAGCATGTCGACCAGCGCGTCGCACATCGGCTTGGGCTGCTGCAGCAGCAGGAAGAAGTACGGCAGCTTCATCTCCGCCAGCCGCCGCGACAGGGCCGTCGGCGCGAGGAAGGGATAGCCGAAGCGGTTGGCCAGCGGCGCCACCGCGAAATTGGCGTTGCTGCCCCACGGCGGCAGCACCAGGTCCACCTTGTCGCTGCCCATCAGCTTCTCGTAGGTGCGCACGCAGGTCTCGACGTCGCTGCGGTCGTCGGAGCTGATCAACTCGATGCGGCGTTTCACGCCCTTCACGTCCAGGCCGCCCGCGGCGTTCTGCTGCTCGGCCCAGAGCAGGTAGTTCGGCTCCTGGCTCACTTGCGCGCCGCCGGTCCAGGGGC
>DASWUI010000372.1:0-3334 GCA_036401715.1 Ramlibacter sp.
CAGCACCTGGCCCAGCCCCAGCGGCACCGCGGCGGGAAACAGCAGCGCGAACGGCCACAGCGCCAGCAGCACCAGGGCCCCGCGCGCCTCCGGGATGAACCAGCGCTGGCGGAACCGGCTCCAGTGGTCGATCGCGCCGCCGAGCTCCAGGCCGGTCGCCACCACCGCGCCGAGCAGCGTGCCGGCGATGTTGAGGCCGAAATCCACGTTCGAGGCCACGCGCGAGGGCAGGAAATTCTGCAGCGCCTCCATGCAGAACGACAGCAGCGTGCCCGCCAGCACCGCAACCGCGATCGCGGCGAGGTTCGGGTGCTTGCCGAAGTAGCGCACGTTGCCGCGCCGCATGAAGCTCAGTGCCAGCAGGAAGCCGAGGGGCACGTAGCCGACCACGTTGGCGGCGAGGTCGAAGCCGGTCCAGTACTTCGGCCATCCCGCGAACAGGAAGTCCCACGGCGGGATCTCCTGGTCCCGCCAGCCGGAGAACGGGTACAGGCTGGCATAGACCACCAGCGCGCCGTACGCACCCGACAGCGGCCAGGCCGAGGTCTTGTGCATCGTCAGAAGGGCTTGACCACGACCAGGATGACCGTTGCGAGCAGGAACAGGACCGGCAGCTCGTTGAACCAGCGGAACCACTTGTGGCTGCGCCGGCTCTGGCCCGCCGCCAGCTTGCGCAGCAGCACGGCGCAGGCGTGGTGATAGCCGATGGTCAGCAGCACGAGCGCCAGCTTGGCGTGCATCCACCCGGAGCCGCGGCCGATGCCGTAGCCCAGCCACAGCCACAGCCCCAGCACCAGCGCCGGCACCGCCAGCATGGTGGTGAAGCGCAGGAGCTTGCGCGCCATCAGCAGCAGGCGCTCGCGCTCGGCCGTCGAACCCTCCGGCACCATCGCCAGGTTCACGTAGATGCGGGGCAGATAGAACAGGCCAGCGAACCAGCTGGCGATGAACACGATGTGGAAAGCCTTGACCCAGAGCATGCGCGGAGTGTACGGACCGGACCGTGCGGCGGGTGCGGGGGCGGTCGCGGCGCGCGCCGGCAAAAAAAAAGCCCCGGCTCCTGTGAGCCGGGGCGGGAAGCCTTTTTGCTGTCACACATCAAGGCGCCCGCTCAGGGAGGAAAAGCGGGGAGCGGCAAAGCCGCCCGGAAGTAATTTACCAGCCCCCGGCAGAGCTTTCAAGCCTAAAGTCTTAAGTTCTCTGACGGGCCCCGCGCCGGGCATCGTGCACAATTTTCCTTATGACTTTCTACGCACCCTACCCCCAGGGCCGCCCGCGCCGGCTGCGGCGCGACGCGTTCACGCGCAACCTCGTTCGCGAGCACGCGGTCACTCCCAGCGACCTGATCTACCCGGTCTTCGTGCTGGACGGTCAGAAGCAGCGACAGGCGGTGCCCTCCATGCCCGGCGTCGAGCGCCTGAGCCTCGACCAGCTGTTGCCGGTGGCCGAGGAGTGCATGAAGCTCGGGGTGCCGGTGATGGCGCTGTTCCCGGTGATCGACCCGAAACTGAAGACCCCGGACGGGCGCGAGGCCTTCAACCCCGAGGGCCTGGTGCCGCGCGTGGTGCAGGGGCTGAAGAAGGAATTCCCCGAGCTGGGCGTGATGACCGACGTCGCGCTCGACCCGTTCACCAGCCACGGCCAGGACGGCCTGCTGGACGAGACGGGCTACATCCTGAACGACGAGACGATCGAAGTACTGGTGAAGCAGGCGCTCACGCAGGCGCAGGCCGGCGTCGACATCGTTGCTCCCTCGGACATGATGGACGGCCGCATCGGCGCGATCCGCAACGCGCTGGAAGACGACAAGCACATCCACACGCGCATCATGGCGTACAGCGCCAAGTACGCCAGCGCCTTCTACGGTCCGTTCCGCGACGCCGTCGGATCCGCGGCCAACCTGGGCAAGAGCAACAAGAAGGTCTACCAGATGGACCCCGGCAACTCCGACGAGGCGCTGCGCGAAGTGGCGATGGACCTCGCCGAGGGCGCGGACATGGTGATGGTCAAGCCCGGCATGCCCTACCTGGACATCGTGCGCCGGGTGAAGGACGAATTCCGCGTGCCCACCTTCGCCTACCAGGTCTCGGGCGAATACGCGATGCTCAAGGCGGCGGCCGCCAACGGCTGGCTCGACCACGACCTGGTGATGATGGAAAGCCTGCTCGCCTTCAAGCGCGCCGGCGCCGACGGCGTGCTGACGTACTTCGCGCTGGACGCCGCCCGCATGGCGCGCGCCTGAGCCCCGGGGACGACGCAGCGTGCAGATCGTCGAGTTCGGCGCCGGCACCCTGCGCTTCCTGGAGCAGCCGCCGCAGAAGGTGCCCGATGGCGGCTTCGTCTGGATCTACCTGGAACGCGAGGAACTGCAGTCCAGCCTGGCGAAGCTGCAGCAGGCGGCCCAGGGCCTGGGCGGCTCCGGCCTGCTCGACCTGCACCTGAAGGACCTGGGCAACCGCGCGCACCCCTCGCACTACGACTACACCTCCGTCTATGACCTGGTGATCTTCCGGCGCCTGGCCACCGAGGAGGAAGTGCGGATCGAGCTGGGCGACGAGGAGGACCGCGGCGAGGACCGGCCGTTGGCCACCTTCGGCCGCATCCGTACCCGGGCGATCGGCTTCGCGGTGTTCGACCGGCTCCTGATCAGCGTGCATCCGGCGGGCTGCCAGTCGGCGCGCACCTTCATCCAGCGCTACCTGGGCGAAGTCGTGCAGAGCGAGGGCGTGACGGCCGTCGCGCGCACGCGCCTGCCCGGCAGCCCCGCGGACCTGATGCTGCGCATGATCAACATGATGGTGGACAGCTACCTGGAACTGCGCAAGGTGCTGAACGCCGAACTGGACCACTGGCAGCACACGCTGCTGGCCGCGCGCAGCCGCGGCGCCGACTGGGCCGCCCTGATGTCGGCGCGCAATGCGCTGCACACGCTGGAAGACCTGTGCGAGGAGCAGAACGACGCCATGCAGGAGTGGCTGGATGGCCAGCAGGAGCAGCCGCCGCCGTGGATGACGCAGGCCGAGCGCGACGGCCTGATGGCCCGCGCGCGCGACGTGGTGGAGCACATCGAGCGGGTGGTGCACCACGTGCGGCGCATGGAGCACGGCGCGGAGACGGCGGTGCAGATCCACTTCTCCGCGCTCGGCCACCGCACCAACGAGATCATGCGCACGCTCACGGCGCTGACCGCCATCTTCCTGCCGCTGAACCTGATCGCCGGCGTGTTCGGCATGAACTTCGAGTTCGTGCCGCTGATCCACGCCGCCTCGGGCTTCTGGTGGACGCTCGGGTCCATGACCACGATCGCCGTCGTGCTCGGGGTGGTGTTCTGGCG
>DASWUI010000373.1:0-3696 GCA_036401715.1 Ramlibacter sp.
CAGGGCGAGCACGGCCTCGCGGCGCCGGGCCCCCCGGATGTCGGCGGTGTCGTAGACGCCGCCGAAGTCCACCTCCAGCCGGTGCCGCACGCTGGTGCGAAGTTCCAGCGAGGGCTGCCATTGCCAGCCGGCCGCCGCGAAGGCGTGCGACCAGCGCGCCCCCACCGAGACCAGGTTCGACGTCTCCCGCAAGCCGCTGGCGCTGGGGGTGGATGCGATGACGCGGCGCTGCTGCAGCGCGCGCAGCACGAGCCAGGCCTCGCCCCAGGACCTCGCCGGCAGCGGGCGCCAGGCCAGCGCGAGGTCCAGGTCCCGGTGCTCCGTTTCGGTCTGGAGCGGCACGCCCACCTGGTTCTGCCCGTCGTAGTCCAGCACGCCGCCGGCCGCGCCGGCGTTCACCTGCACGGCTCCCCCGGTCCGCAGGCCCAGCCGGGTGTCCACGCCGGCCCGCAGCATGGGACCGGCCTCGCGCACCAGCCGGCGCCCATCTTCGGTGCGCTCCACCAGCCGCCGGTTCAGCACGCCGGCGGACACACCCCACGCGAGGTCGGGGGCCGCCGGCGCCTGCGCGCAAGCCGCGCCCGCGGCGAGCGCCAGCAGCGCCGGCGTGCAAGCGGATCGCCGCATCCTCAGATCAGCGCCTGCAGCTCGCTGCGGGTGACGGTGCTCGTCGACTCGAAGCTCCCGTCGCCGTTGGTGTCCACCTGCAGCGAGTAGGTATCCGGGCCGGTGACGGTCAGCACCAGGCTGGAGTTCGCGCCCGTCACCTTGATGCTGCCGGCCGTGACGACTCCCGTGGAGCTCACGGTGATCGGCGTCAGGGTCGTGATGGTGTAGCTCACGAAGCCCGATCCGAGGCGGCTGTTGTTCGTCTGCACGGTCGCCGTGATGGAGGTGGTGACGCCGACCGGGGACTCGGTGACCTGCAAGGTGTAGTTCGTCACGGTGACGGTGTGCGAGCCGATGTTGTTCGAAAGCGAGGCCGCCGTGAGGGTCACGCTCGCGGACGTGGCACTGGTCTCGGTGAGCGCGATGGTCAGGTCGCCGTTGAACACCTCGGTCTCGCCGCCGCTGCTCACCGAGAAGTTGGTCGTCACTATGCGCATCGTGACGCTCTTGGGATAGGTGGCGGACGCGAGGTCGTAGGTGCCGCTCACGATGGTGATCGCGATGCTGCCGTTCATCACCATGGTGGTGACGCCGTCCGACTCCGTGCAGTTGTTCGCGCTGATCTGGAAGGAATCGCCCGCGGCCAGCGCCCCGCTGCCCGAGACGGTCGCGTCCATGGTCATGGAACCGCCGCCGGTGCAAGCTTGCGAGACAGCCGCGCCGGTGGCCAGGGAGCCCGAAGCGGCGGGCCTGGCGAGCAGCTTGCGCGCGGCCGAGACCAGCAGCATGGTGTCGGAGCCGTTGGTCCCGTCGACCTGCACGCCCGTCACCAGGCTGCCGGCGGCAGCCGCATCGGTGTTGGTGGAGACCTCCGAGGCCTCGGCGGCCACGGCCTGCGCGTTGCTGGTCGTGATCGCGACCGCCGGCGCGGTGGCGGCACCGGTCGTCCCGCCGCCGCCTCCGCCGCAGGCGACCAGCACCATCGCCGGCACGCACAACAGCCCCGCGCGCAGCGCCTTCTTCCACATTCCCGTCCGGGCATCCTGGTTCATGTCTTCCCCCTCTCCACGTATTCGAACGGATGAGCTTAGCGCAGGCCTGCCACGGTCGGATTTGCGGCTGTTGCGCGCGCGCACCAAGCCGATGCGCCCTACCCCATCGGGTGGATGACAGCAGTGCCGGGAAACTCCCAATGCACCGGCTTTGGGCGGGCGGGTACATTCCACGCACTCGCGTCGGACCCCCCGGGGCCCGACAGGACGAGGGACCGAGGAGACAAGCCCCCCGAAGAACATCAAGAAGACTGGACGGCACCGCGCCAAGCGGGCCGCACAACCTCCAAGGCGCCGCTGATGCGGCGCTTTTTCTTGGTGCGACGAAAGTGCTGCGGAGCTGCCTGCGACAATCGCGGCGATGGAGTTGCTGCTGGTGTCGCTGGCCTCGGTGCTGGCCGGGTTCGTCGACGCGATCGTGGGGGGCGGCGGCCTGGTGCTGGTGCCGGCGCTGTTCGCCGTCTTTCCCACCACCCACCCCGCCACCCTGTTCGGCACCAACAAGAGCGCCTCCGTCTGGGGCACCGCGATGTCGGCCGTGCAGTACAGCCGGCGGGTGGACATGCACTGGCCCACGTTGCTGCCCGCGGCGGCGACCGGTTTCGCGGGCAGCTTCCTGGGCGCCTGGGCCGTCACGGTGGTCTCGCCGGAATTCCTGCGCCGCCTGCTGCCCTTCGTTCTGCTGGCCGTTTTGCTGTACACGCTGGTCCGCAAGGACCTCGGCCGCGACCACGTGCCCAGCCTCTCGGGCCGAGCGCAGACGCTGGCCGCCTGCGCCATCGGCGGCCTGCTGGGCTTCTACGACGGCTTCTTCGGCCCCGGCACCGGCAGCTTCTTCGTGTTCCTGTTCGTGCGGGTGCTGGGCTACGACTTCCTGCACGCCTCGGCTTCCGCCAAGCTGCTCAATACGGCGACCAACCTGGCGGCGCTGGTGCTGTTCGCGCTCAAGGGGCACGTGTGGTGGCACTACGCGTTGGCGCTGGCGGCCGCCAACGTCGCCGGCAGCCTGCTGGGCACGCACCTGGCGCTCAAGCACGGCGCATCCTTCGTGCGGGTCGTGTTCATCTTCGTGGTGAGCGCGCTCATCCTCAAGACCGGTTACGACGCCTTCCTGCGTTGAGCGCGCGTGCCCATAATGGGCCATGGACGACATCGTTCGCCAGGCGATGGCCAAGTGGCCCAACGTGCCGCACTGCTACGGCTGGCTGGGTCTGGACGAGCGCGGCAACTGGTACATGCGGGATGACCGCGTGCAGGCGGCCGGCCCCTTCCCGCAATCCAAAGGCTCGCTGCTGAAGCACGAGAAGCTGGTCGACTTCATCCAGCGCAACTACGAGCACGACGAGCAGGGCCAGTGGTTCTTCCAGAACGGGCCGCAGCGGGTCTACGTGGAACTGCAGGCCACGCCCTGGGTGTGGCGTGTGGCCGCGGACGGCAGCGTCGCCAGCCACACCGGGCTGCCGGCGCAGGTGCAGTCCTGCCTGGTGGACGAAAGCGGCCGCCTCTACCTGGAAACGGACCGCGGCGTCGGCATCGTGCACACGCAGGACATCGTGCAGGCCTCGGACGCCGTGGAGGCGGGCCGCTGGCAGCCTGCTGAAGTGCGCAGTGCGGACCTGCCCGCGCGCTTCGGCTTCGTGCGCAGCCCGGCGCTGCGGCAGGCGCCGGGCGGCGCGCGCTGAGCGCCAAGGAAAAAGCCGGCGCGAGGCCGGCTTTCTTCCGAGGGCGCGTCGCTTACTTCGACTGCGACACCATGTATTCCACCGCCGCCTTGATGTCGGCATCGGGTGCCGGGCTGCCGCCCTTGGGAGGCATCGCCCCCTTGCCCTGGATCGCGTTGGTGACCAGCGTCGGCAGGCCTTGCGCGAGGCGCGGGGCCCACGCGGCCTTGTCGCCGAGCTTCGGCGCGCCGGCAACGCCGGCCGCATGGCAGGCGACGCAGGCCTGCTGGTACACGGCCTGGCCATTGCCGCCGGCAGCAGCGGCGGCCGGCGCAGCAGCGGCCGGAGCGGCAGCGGCGGCAGCCGTGGGGGCC
>DASWUI010000374.1:0-2593 GCA_036401715.1 Ramlibacter sp.
TCCAGCGCGATGATGGTGCCGTCCGCCGGCGCGGTGATCCGCGGCGCAGCGGAGCGCGCCCGGGCCGCGTCGGCCGGCTGCAGCGCCATCGCCTCCTGCTGCGTGCCTTGCAGGAACCACTCGCCGCGTTCGGCCTCGAGCTGCTCGCCGAAGCGCACGTGCTGCTGCACCAGGCCCCGCGGCGGCGTTGGCGCGCGCGAGGGCTCGCCCGCGTGCAGGTGGCGCATGACCGCGGCCCACACCGGCGCCGCGCCGCTGGTGCCGCTGACGTCGTGCATGGCCGCGCCGCTGGCGTTGCCCACCCACACGCCCACCGTGTAGCGCTGCGACCAGCCCAGCGCCCAGTTGTCCCGCATGTCCTTGCTGGTGCCGGTCTTCACGGCGGTCCAGAAGCGGGTGGCCAGCAGGCTGTCGGTGCCGAAGGTGCGGGCGCGGGCGTTCGGGTCGGCCAGGATGTCGCCGACGATGAAGGCCGCGCGGGAGTCGATCGCCTGCCGCGTTGCCGCCTTCGGCGCGGGCAGCCAGCGGACCTCGCCCTGGCGGCCCCGGTTCGCCAGCGTGCGGTAGCCGTTGGCCAGCGCCAGCAGCGGCACCTCGGCGCTGCCCAGCGCCAGGCTGTAGCCGGAGTAGTCCCCGCCCTGCGGCAGCGGCAGCCCCGCCGAGCGCAGCTGGCGCTGGAAGGCATCGGGCGAGACCATCACCAGCGTGCGCACCGCGGGCACGTTCAGCGAGGCACCGAGCGCCGTGCGCACCGAGACCCAGCCCTTGAAGCGGCGGTCGTAGTTCTGCGGGATGTACAGGCCCGAGGCGGTGGGGATGTGGGCCGGCGAGTCGTCCAGCAGCGAAGCCGCGGTGAGCCGGCGCTCGGCGATCGCCTGCGCGTAGAGGAAGGGCTTGAGCGTGGAGCCGGGCTGGCGCGGCGCCGTGACGCCGTCGACTTCCGCGGCGTCGCTGAGGGCGCCGGACGAGCCCACCCAGGCGAGCACCTCGCCGCTCGCGTTGTCCAGCACGATCACGGCGCCGTCCTCCACGTTGCGCCCGCGCAGCTCGCGCAGTTGCTGCTGCAGCGACTGCAGCGCGAAGCGCTGGACGTCGGCGCGCAGCGTGGTGGCGATGCGGCTGCTGCCGGGCTTCTGCCGGGCGGCCATGCGGGCGAGGTGCGGCGCGATCCCTTCGCTGGCCGTGAACTGCCGGTGCTGCAGCGCGCCGGCGACGCGCAGGTCCAGCGCCTCGCAGTCGGCGCGTGCCGGCTCCATCGCCTTGAGCACGCCGCAGGCACGCCGGGCGACGAGCGCGGGCGCGGCGCTCGGGCCGCGCACCAGGGCGGCGGCGATGGCGGCTTCCTCGGCGTCGAGCCCGTGCGGCGCCTTGCCGAACAGGGTGCGCGCCAGGGCGTCGATGCCGACGACTTCGCCGCGGAAGGGAACGAGGTTCAGGTAGGCCTCCAGGACCTGGTCCTTGCGCCAGTGCCGTTCCAGCCGCTGCGCGGCCAGCGCCTGTCCCAGCTTCTGCCGCACGGTGCGGCCGCCGGCGGGCCGGTGCAGGTCTTCGTCGAGCAGGCCGGCCAGCTGCATCGTGATGGTGGAGGCGCCGCGCGTGCGCTGGTGCCACAGGGTTCCCCAGGCGGCGGCGGGGACGGAGCGCCAGTCGACGCCGCTGTGCTCCCAGAAGCGGCGGTCTTCGGACAGGACCATCGCGGTGCGCAGCGCGGGGGAGACGTCCTCCAGGGGAGTCCATTGGCCGCGCCGGATGGAGCCGTCGGTGCGCAGGCGGTGGATGACTTCGCCGTGGCGGTCGAGGACCAGGGTGTCGGAGGGGCGGAACGCCGCGCGGACTTCGTGGAACGTGGGCAGCGCGTGCGCGGGCAGGGCGCACGCCACCAGCACGGCCAGCAGCAGCGCCTTCACCGCCCCGCCTCCACCTTCACCCGCGCGTTCGGGGTTTCGCCGAACATCTCGGGCGCGTACAGGGCCTCCACCCGCGTGGGCGGCAGCGCGAAATCGCCCACGTTGTTCAGGCGCAGCGTGTATTCCACCTTGAACACGCCCTTGGGCACGTACTCGTAGTAGCCGCGAAAGGCCTCGAAGCTGCGCTCCTCGAACGCGGGCCAGGCGGTCCCGGCCCGCCGCTCGCCGCGCGTGGCGATCTGCGAGTCGCGGCCCAGGCCGCCGCCGAGGATGGTCGCGCCGCCGGGAATCGGGTCGGTCAGCACCACCCAGGTCATGTCGGCCGCCGCGTTGACTTCCACGCTGACGCGCAGCACGTCGCCACGGCTGTAGCGGCCCGCCACGGCCTGCTCCACCGGCGTCACGCTGCGCCTGACCTGGTAGCCGGCGGAGAAGGGCGCCTTCAGCTCGACCGCCGCCAGCGACTGCACCGTCAGCCAGGGCTTGCCGCTGCCCTGGTGCGTGACCGCCAGCGTGTCCTTTCCACTGCCCCAGGGCAGCAGCATCGTGGTGTTGCGCAGGTTGCCGGGCGCGGCCGGCGCGCCGAACAGCGTCGTCTGGTGCGGCGCGCCGCCGGCGTCGGCCGTCTTCACGCGTTCGACCTTCGCCCAGTCCACGGCGCCGCTGCCGCTGCCCAGCGTGGCGCG
>DASWUI010000375.1:0-3760 GCA_036401715.1 Ramlibacter sp.
CGGTGCCCGAGCGGCACAACAACGTGAAGATCCTGCTTCTGATGGACGTCGGCGGCACGATGGACGAGCACATCCACCGCGTCGAGGAACTCTTCTCGGCCTGCAAGAGCGAGTTCAAGCACCTCGAGTTCTATTACTTCCACAACTGCGTCTACGACTTCATGTGGAAGAACAACCGGCGGCGCTTTTCCGAGAAGTTCCCGACCTGGGACATCATCCGCAAGTACAACAAGGACTACAAGCTGATCTTCGTGGGCGATGCCACCATGAGCCCGTACGAGATCCTGCAGCCGGGCGGCAGCGTCGAATACAACAACGAGGAAGCCGGCGCGGAGTGGATCCAGCGGCTGACCAGCGCCTTCCCCAAGTTCGTCTGGATCAACCCGGAACCGCAGGGCGTCTGGCAGTACCGCCAGTCGATCGCGGTGATCCAGCAGCTGATGAACCAGCGCATGTACCCGCTGACCATCAAGGGCCTCGAGGAGGCCATGCGGCTGCTGGTGAAGTGAGCTCGCCGGTGGGTGGTACCACCGACAGGAATCGAACCTGTATCTAGCGCTTAGGAGGCGCTCGTTCTATCCATTGAACTACGGCGGCGAACCCGTGATTGTAGGGCGTGCCGCGGGGGGGCGCCCGTTCAGAAGGGCCCCATCTCCAGCGCCCGCACCGCCACGAAGGTGCATACGGCCGCCAGGAGCACGAGCCAGGCACCGGGCCGGGCATCCAGGTGGGGGAAAAGCAGCAGCGCGGTGATGCGCCGGGACAGCTCGCAGTCGCGGCCTTCGCTGCCGGCGTCGGCGCAGCCGCCGGGCACGGCGGAGCGTCGGGGGGCGAGGAGGCGGCGCATGGGCTTGGATCGGATGCTGCTGTCTGCACCCAGAGTAGGCAAGGGAAATCCCCGGATGTGTAGGTGGAACACTACAGCCGGAGTGAGATACCGGACGGGCGGCGGTCAGGGCCCCGCCCACCCTTTCAGCGGTAGTGCGCCAGGTAGTGCGCCAGGTCCGCCAGCTCGTCGTCCTTCAGCCCGTACAGCGAGGCGGCCATGATGGTGTCGCGCCCCGGGCCGGGGTGGTCGCGGAACTGCTTGAGCGACTGCAGCAGGAAGACCTCGTGCTGGCCGGCCAGCCGGGGAATCTGCTGGCGCCCCGAATAGTCAGGCAGGTGGCAGCTGCCGCACAGGCCGCGCGCGGCGAGCGCCTGGCCCCTCCTGAAGCTGGCTTCGTCCGGCGTGCCGCGGGCGGCGGGCACCGGCTTTTGCGCGGAGAAGTAGTTGGCGAGTTCCACGATTTCGGCATCGCTCACGCCGTCCATCATCCCCTTCATCGCGGGGACGTCGCGCAGCCCTTCGCGGATCAGCACCAGCTGGTTCTCGATGAACAGTTTGGGCTGCCCCGCCAGCGAGGGCGTGTTCGGGACCTGCGAATTGCCCTGGGGACCATGGCAGGCGCTGCACATGGGCGCCCGGGACGGGACGGCCGCGGGCTGCGCGTGCGAGAGGCAGGCCGCCAGGAAAAGCGCCGCGGCGAGGCCGCGGCGCAGTACTGCGTCAGGTGCCATAGGTGATGCGGTAGACGGCGCCCATCTGCTCGTCGGAGAGCAGCAGCGAGCCGTCCGGCAGCTGCAGGAAGTACACCGGGCGGCCCCAGAAGGCGTCCTTCTGCGTGTCGAGGAAGCCGGTGATGAAGGGCACGATGCGGGCATTGCCGCCGTTGGCGTCCGCGCGCACCGTCACCACGTCGTAGCCGAACTTCTGCGTGCGGTTCCAGGAGCCCTTGCGCGCCACGAAGGCGACGTTGCGGTACTCCGGCGGGAACATGGTGCCGGTGTAGAAGTGGATGCCCATGGTCGCCGCGTGCGGCCCGGTGGTCACCACGGGCAGCGTCACGCCGGCGCAGGGATTGGCCTTGCGCACGTCCTTGTCCGGCACGCCGTTGGCATGGCAGAAGGGGAAGCCGAAGAACTGGCCCGGCCGGCTCAGGCGGTTGAGTTCGTCCTCGGGCGCGTTGTCGCCCATCCAGTCGCGGCCATGGTCGGTGAACCACATCTCCCTGGTGACCGGGTGCCAGTCGAAGCCCTGGGTGTTGCGAACGCCGGTGGCGATGACTTCCATGTTGGAGCCGTCCGCGTTGTAGCGGCGGATCTGCGCGTACTGCTGCTCGGGCAGGCAGATGTTGCAGGGCGCGCCGAAGGGCACGTACAGCTTGCCGTCCGGCCCGAAGGCGATGTACTTCCAGTTGTGGTGCTGCTCCTTCGGCAGGTTGAAGCGCGCGGTGAGGTCCACCGGCTGCACGTTCGGGTTCTGGTCGATGCGGTCGTAGCGCAGCACCTTGTCGATGGCGGCGACGTACAGGGAACCGTTGTGGTAGGTCACGGCCGGTTGCGTCAGCTTGTCGGCCACGATGCGGCTGCTGCGCTGGCGGCCGTTGTCGGTGATCTCGTAGACGCGGCCGATGCCGCGCGTGCCGGCGTAGATCTTGCCGCTCTCGCTGCGCGACATGGCGCGGATGCCGGGCATGCCGCTGGCCCACAGCTCGATCTTGAAGCCGGGCGGCAGCTTCAGCGCGGTCAGCGGGATCTCCGAGGCGGGCACGGCGGTCAGGCGGCCGGCGTGCGGCGCGAGCGTGGAGGTCGCGAGTTCGGGGGCGCGGCCCTGCTGCCAGGCCGGAACGTTCGAGGGCAGCGGCTTGGCCACCTCCGAGATGACGGGCTGGGTGGTGGTCTGTGCGCAGCCGGCCAAGGCCAGGGCCAGCGCGACGCACGCGAGACGGGACTTCATGGCTTCTCCTCTTGTGTAGGTGGGGTGGCATGCTAATGGCGCGACGACCCCACACCCCCAAGGGCTTTCCCCAGCAGCGTTGCAGCGCAGCAAGGATGCGGAAAGGCGCTCGAACGGGTGCCCGCGCGATTCACTTACCCGTGCCGAGGTATTGGCCTACAGACCGCGTCGCGCGATCGGTGAAGCTGCTGCGTCGCACCATTGCGAAGCGTTACAGAGTCGCAGCCGTTCTTGCAATCCACCGTCTTCGCACCGTCACGAAGCCCGCCTAGCATGGGGAAAACGAGAACATGAAGTCCCCATCGGCAAGAGAGCTGGAGACGAGCAGCAGGAGAGGTTCCATGACGTCCGCCGACTACCGGATCGAAAGCAGTCAACCCATCGCAGGAAGGTTCTGGCCCGCCAAGGGTTCCAGGCAATTGGCGGTCAAGGACCGCGCACTGGCCGTCAGCCTGGCGGCCAAGAGCTTCACGCGCAGCAGCGAGATCCGTGTCGTGCACGTCCCCACCGGGGAGGTGGTGTTCCGCAAGCCCGCCCAGCGCGGCGAATGGGCGGCGGAGGACTTCTGAGCCTCAGTCGCGCGGCGCCGAAGCGCGCAGCGTCCGGCTGAGGAGGATCACGGGCACCAGCCCCACCAGCACCAGTGCCAGCGACGGCAGGGCCGCTTCGCCCAGCCGTTCGTCGCGCGCGAGCTGGTAGGCAACCACCGCGAGCGTGTCGCTGTTGAAGGGGCGCAGCACCAGCGTCGCCGGCAGCTCCTTCATCACGTCCACGAACACCAGCAGCGCCGCCGCGGCGGCCGAGCGCTTCAGCAGCGGCCAGTGCACGCGCGCCAGCAGCGCGGCGCCGCCGGTGCCCAGCATGCGCGCGGAGTCGTCCAGGCTGGCCGGGATGCGCGCGTAGCCGCTCTGCACCGACTGCAGCGCGACCGACACGACGCGCCCCAGGTAGGCCCAGACGATGCCCAGGATGGTCGCGGGC
>DASWUI010000376.1:0-5314 GCA_036401715.1 Ramlibacter sp.
TGGATTCGTCCAGCGTGCTCTGCACCTCGCCCGTGTCCGTGGGTGCGGTGTAGGTGACGTTGGAGATGCGCTCCGCGCGGTCTTCCAGGTCTTCGGCGGCCTGTTCGACCTGCTCCGCGGACTGCACGCGGACCGTCATCAGCACCCGCGTCACCTCGTTCTTGACGGCGTCCAGCATCTGGCCGAACAGCTCGAAGGCCTCGCGCTTGTATTCCTGCTTGGGCTGCTTCTGGGCGTAGCCGCGCAGGTGGATGCCCTGGCGCAGGTAGTCCAGCGCCGCCAGGTGCTCGCGCCAGTGCGAGTCGATGGTCTGCAGCAGCACCATGCGCTCGAAGTGGGTGAAGTTCTCCTCGCCGATCTGCGTGACCTTGGCCTCGAAGGCCTCGTTGGCGGCCTTCACCACCATCTCGACGATGTCCTCCTCGCCGATGGCCGTGGCGGCCTCCACGTGCTGCTTCAGCGGCAGCTGGATGCCCCAGTCGTCGGCCAGCGCGTTCTCGAGGCCGGGCAGGTCCCACTGCTCCTCCACCGACTCGGGCGGCACGAACTGGTGCACCAGGTCGGTGAAGCAGCCTTCGCGCAGCGCGGCGATCTGGGCTCCCAGGTGCTGCGCGTCCAGGATGTCGTTGCGCTGCTGGTAGATCACCTTGCGCTGGTCGTTGGCGACGTCGTCGTACTCCAGCAGCTGCTTGCGGATGTCGAAGTTGCGGCCCTCGACCTTGCGCTGCGCGCTCTCGATCGAGCGGGTGACGATGCCGGCCTCGATGGCCTCGCCATCGGGCATCTTCAGCCGCTCCATGATGGCGCGCACGCGGTCGCCCGCGAAGATGCGCATCAGCGGGTCGTCCAGCGACAGGTAGAAGCGCGAGGAGCCCGGGTCGCCCTGGCGGCCGGAGCGGCCGCGCAGCTGGTTGTCGATGCGGCGGGATTCGTGCCGCTCGGTGGCGATGATGCGCAGGCCTCCGAGGCTCACCACCAGCTCGTGGTCCTTCTGCCACTGGGCGCGCAGCTCCGCGGCGCGCGCCTGCTTGGTGGCGGCGTCGAGCGTCTCGTCCGCCTCGAGCGCCTCCACGGCCTTTTCCACGTTGCCGCCCAGCACGATGTCGGTGCCGCGGCCCGCCAGGTTGGTGGCGATGGTGATCATCTTCGGCCGGCCGGCCTGCGCGACGATGTCGGCCTCGCGGGCGTGCTGCTTGGCATTGAGCACCTGGTGCGGCAGGCCCGCCTTCTCCAGCAGCTGGTCGATGATCTCGGAGTTCTCGATCGAGGTCGTGCCCACCAGCACCGGCTGGCCGCGCTCGTAGCACTCGCGGATGTCGGCGATCGCCGCCTCGTACTTCTCGCGCGTGGTCTTGTAGACGCGGTCGAGCTGGTCGTCGCGGCGGCTCGGCTTGTTGGGCGGGATCACCACCGTCTCCAGGCCGTAGATCTCCTGGAATTCGTAGGCCTCGGTGTCGGCCGTGCCCGTCATGCCGGCCAGCTTGCCGTACAGGCGGAAGTAGTTCTGGAAGGTGATCGACGCCAGCGTCTGGTTCTCGGGCTGGATCGCCACGCCTTCCTTGGCCTCCACGGCCTGGTGCAGGCCGTCGCTCCAGCGGCGGCCCTGCATCAGGCGGCCGGTGAACTCGTCGACGATGATGATCTCGCCTTCCTGCACCACGTAATGCTGGTCGCGGTGGAACAGGTGCTGCGCGCGCAGCGCCGCGTTCAGGTGGTGCATCAGCGCGATGTTCGCCGGGTCGTACAGCGTCGCGCCTTCCGGGATCAGGCCGAGGCTGGACAGGATGCGCTCGGCGTTCTCGTGCCCCTGTTCGGTGAGGAACACCTGGTGGGTCTTCTCGTCCACGGTGAAGTCGCCGGGCTTGGTGACCCCTTCGCCGGTGCGCGGGTCGGCCTCGCCTTCCTGCTTGGTCAGCAGCGGCACGACCTTGCGGATCGCGAGGTACAGGTCCGTGTGGTCCTCGGCCTGCCCGCTGATGATCAGCGGGGTGCGCGCCTCGTCGATCAGGATCGAGTCCACCTCGTCGACGATGGCGTAGTTCAGGCCGCGCTGCACGCGGTCGGCCACCTCGTACACCATGTTGTCGCGCAGGTAGTCGAAGCCGTACTCGTTGTTGGTGCCGTAGGTGATGTCGGAACCGTAGGCCTGCTGCTTCTGTTCCCTGGGCATGTGCGGCAGGTTCACGCCGACGGTCATGCCCAGGAAGTTGTACAGCTTGCCCATCCACTGGGCGTCACGGTTGGCCAGGTAGTCGTTGACCGTCACGACGTGCACGCCCTTGCCGCTCAGTGCGTTCAGGTACACGGGCAGCGTCGCCGTGAGGGTCTTGCCCTCGCCCGTGCGCATCTCGGAGATCTTGCCCTGGTGCAGTGCGATGCCACCCATCAGCTGCACGTCGAAGTGGCGCATCTTCATGACGCGCTTGGAGCCCTCGCGCACCACGGCGAAGGCTTCGACCAGCAGGTCGTCGACGCTCTCGCCCTTGGCCAGGCGCTGCTTGAACTCCTGCGTCTTGCCGCGCAGCTGCTCGTCCGACAGCTGTTCCAGCTTGCCCTCGAGGGCGTTGATCTCCTCGACGACCCGGCGGTACTGCTTGAGCAGGCGGTCGTTGCGGGAGCCGAAGATTTTGGTCAGGAAGTTCGTGGCCATGGGCGCGGTTGTCGTCCCGGGTCAGCGCAGGCCAACCGGGACAGCGCAGTCCTTTTGTTGTTCAGCAGGATCAGGTGGAGCCGCCACGCGCCTTTCGCAAGGCCGAAAGGCCGGGCGGCCAAACCGGGGATTTTAACTGTGCAGGCCGGGGAGCGTGGGCCATGAAAAAGCCCCGCGGCGCGGGGCTTTTTCCGGACGGGGCCGCGCTCACTGGGGGCGGCGCGCCTCCAGCGCGAGTTCGGCCACGGTCTGGCTCTTGCCGTTGGCCGCCAGGAAGCGCCTCGGATCCTGGGGCACGCCCTGCACCAGCACCTCGAAATGCAGGTGCGGACCGGTGGAGCGGCCGGTGCTGCCGACCAGCGCCAGCTTCTGCCCGCGCTTGACCAGGTCGCCCTTCTTCACCAGCAGGCGCGAGGCGTGGGCATAGCGGGTGATCAGGTTGTTGCCGTGGTCGACTTCGACCATGTTGCCGTACTGCGAGTGCATTTCGGAGGCCACCACCACGCCGCCGGCGGCCGACAGGATGGGCGTGCCGGGCTCGGCCTGGAAGTCCAGCCCGGTGTGCAGCGCCGAGCGCCCCGTGAACGGGTCGATCCGGTAGCCGAAGGGGGAGCCCACGTGGCCCGCGTGGATCGGGTTCTGCGTGGGCACCATCATCCTCTTGAGGCGCTGGTCGATCAGGCGCGACTCCATCACCGTGAGCAGGTCGGTCCGCTCGCCGGTCAGCTGCTCCAGGTCGTTCAGCGTCGCCTGCAGCTCCTCCAGCGACAGCGGCCGGCCTTCCACCAGCGCGCCGCCGCGACCGGCCGCCACCTTGATCTCGGCGGGGTTCACGCCGGCCAGGCCGCCGACGCGCTCGCTCAGCGCTTCCAGCTGCAGCATCTTGGCCTGCATCTCGCCCAGCTTGCGGGCCATGGCATCGAGGTTCTCGCGCATGAAGCGGTCGCGCTGCTCGAACTCGTCCTGCACCACGAAGCGCACCATCGTGCCGACCACCGGCCAGCGCTCGCGCGCGCCCTTGAGGAACACCCAGTGGTACAGGCCGGCGGCCATCAGCATGAGCACCAGCGAGAGCGCCACCAGGGCGAGCACCAGCTTCGTGCCGCTCAGGTGGACCGCTCGGCTCTTGGCCAGCCAGGCATCCGTGATAATGAAATGCACTTCTTCCCCCTCCAACGTCGTTGTCTTCTTCCCCGACCCGTCGCCACCACCCGGTCAGCCTGCACCAGGCTGCCGAGGAGTCCCCGACCCTCGCCCGGCTGGCGCAACTGGCGCGCGAATCGGGCGAGCGGCTGCGGGCGATCGAGTCTTCCATCCCTGCTGCGCTGCGCCCTTCCATCCGGCCCGGCCCCATCGAGGGGACCACCTGGTGCCTTCTGGTCGACAGCGCCGCGGCCGCTGCGAAGCTGAGACAGTTGCTACCTTTATTGCAGCAAAGACTCAGCAGTCATGGTTGGGAGGTTACTGCCATCCGCCTCAAGCTGGGAAGCCACAAGACGTAAGCCGCGGGCCCGCCTGTCCCCGCGGTTGACACCGGTCGTCGTGGAATTCCCGCTCATCCCGGGCAGGGGGCCGGTCGTCCGGAGGCGCCAATGAAAAAGGGCCCCGAGGGCCCTTTCGCTGGTGCTGGTGAACCGCCGTGACGGATCACTCGTTCTTGCGAAGCCAGTCGTCGAACCTGGCGATGTCCTTCTGCTGCTCGTCGATGATCTTCTGCGCCATGCGCTTGGCTTCCGGGTCGTCGCCCCTCTGCGCTTCGATGCGCGCCATCTCGATGCCCTGCAGGTGGTGCTGCCGCATCATCCGCACGAAGTCCTTGTCGACATCGCCCGTCATGGGCATCACCTGCATGTGGCGCATGCTGCCCATCATGCCTTGCTGCATCTCGCGGGAGCCGGGGGACGCCGGGGCGTTCGACATCATGGCCGCGCCCGGCTGCGGTCGCTGCTGCGCCGTGGCGGCGGCGGCGCCGAGCGCGGCGGCAAGGACGAGGCCCAAGGGGAGGATTCGGTTCATCTGGTACTCCTTTCCAGGGCCAATCTACGCCGCAACGGCACGTGCCCCGTAGGAGGCGGCCTCGATGTAAAGGCGACCTGCGCCCGTAGCGCGCGCTCGCGGCCGTGCCGCCGCCGGGTTCACATTCATTTGTTCGAATGTGTTCGGAAGAGCAACACGGCCCGGAGGGCGCTTCCTAGAATGCCTTCGCATGACAGGGGTGAAGCTGCTGATCGCGTGGCTCGTGCTGCTGGCCCTGCCGGTGCAAGCCCTGGCTGCCCAGCGGATGTCCTGGTGCCCGGCGTTCACCGACTCGCCAGCGCACCATCCCGCGCGGACCACGGGCATCCCGCTGCCGGCGGCCGACGCGCACCTGCCCGTCCTGCACGCCGGCGCCGCTCCACCCCGGCAACCCTTGCACCGGCTCAGCGTGGAGTGCGCCTGCGGGCCGGCCTGCTGCCACATGGTTGCGGCGAACCCGCCGGCAAGCCCCTGCTGCATTGCACCCGCGGTATCCAGCCTGCTTGCCGGGGACGCCGTCTTCGAGAGCCGCGCTCCCGTGCCGCCGCGCAAGCCCCCCCGAGGCTGAGGCGCTGCCCTGCCCCGCGGGTGGAACCCGCCAGCGCCGGCTGCCGCGGCAGCCGGCCCGGACACCTTTTCCTTCCGTTT
>DASWUI010000377.1:0-4075 GCA_036401715.1 Ramlibacter sp.
TTCTTCGACTTCGACAAGGCCGTCCTGAAGCCCGAAGGCAAGGCGAAGCTGGACGACCTGGTCGGCAAGATCCAGGGCATCAACCTGGAAGTGATCATCGCCGTGGGCCACACCGACGCCGTCGGCAATGACTCCTACAACCAGCGCCTGTCCGTGCGCCGCGCCGAAGCCGTGAAGGCCTACCTGGTCTCCAAGGGCATCGAGCGCAACCGCGTGTACACGGAAGGCAAGGGCGAGAAGCAGCCCGTGGCGGACAACAAGACCGCCGAAGGCCGCGCCAAGAACCGCCGCGTCGAGATCGAAGTGGTGGGCACCCGCGCCAACCGCTGATACGGCCGCGAGAAATCGTGCACAAGGGGCCCGCGCTGCGGGCCCTTTTTTCATTTGCTCACGAGCTACAAGCTCCACAATCTGCCCCAGCCATGAATGAAACCCTGAACGCCGATCCCGCGGAGCTGGCCAAGTTCTCGGAGCAGGCCCACCGCTGGTGGGACCCGGACAGCGAGTTCGGGCCCCTGCACGCCATCAACCCGCTGCGCCTGGCCTGGATCGACGGCCTGGCCGGCCTGGCCGGCAAGCGGGTGGTGGACATCGGCTGCGGCGGCGGCATCCTGGCCGACAGCATGGCCCGCCGGGGCGCCAGCGTCCTGGGCATCGACCTCTCCGGCAAGGCCCTGCGCGTGGCGCAGCTGCACGCCCTGGAGGCCGGCACCCCGAACGTGGAATACCGGGAAGTCAGCGCCGAGGCGCTGGCGGCGGAACAGGCGGGCAGCTTCGACGTGGTGACCTGCATGGAGATGCTGGAGCACGTGCCCCGGCCCGAGTCGGTGGTGCAGGCCTGCGCCACGCTGGTCAAGCCGGGCGGATGGGTGTTCTTCTCCACCATCAACCGCAACCCCAAGAGCTTCCTGTTCGCCATCGTCGGGGCCGAGTACGTGCTGAACATGCTGCCGCGCGGCACCCACGAATACCTGAAGTTCATCAAGCCCAGCGAGCTGGCGTCCTGGTGCCGCATGGCGCGGCTGGACCTGCTGCAGACGCAGGGCATGCAATACAACCCGCTCACCCGCCGCTACTGGCTGTCCGGCGACACGAGCGTCAACTACCTGGCAGCCGCCCGCAGGATGTGATGTTTGCGCAAGACGTGAAAGCCGTCCTGTTCGACCTGGACGGCACCCTGATCGACAGCGCACCCGACCTGGGCGCGGCCGCCGACAAGATGCGGACCGACCGCGGGCTGCCGTCGCTGCCGCTGGACCGGTACCGGCCCATGGCCGGCGCCGGCGCGCGCGGCATGCTGGGCATCGCCTTCGGCATCACGCCCGAGCACCCCGAGTTCCCGCAGCTGCGCGAGGAGTTCTTCCGCAACTACGAAAGCTGCATGACCCAGCGCACCTACGCCTTCGAAGGCGTGGCGCAGATGATCGCGGCGCTGGTGGACCAGGGCGTGCCCTGGGGCGTGGTGACCAACAAGTCCATGCGATTCGCCGGCCCGCTGACAAAGGGCATGCCCCTGTTCGCCACCGCCAGCACCGTGGTGGGCGGCGATTCCACGCCGCATTCCAAGCCGCACCCGGCGCCCCTGCTGGAAGCGGCGCGGCAGGTGGGCGTGTGCCCGACGACCTGCATCTACGTCGGCGACGACATGCGCGACGTGCTGGCCGGCAAGGCGGCCGGCATGGGCACCGTCGCCGCCACCTACGGCTACCTCGGCAGCGTGGACGTCAAGGACTGGGGCGCCGACCGGCACATCGAGGCGCCGATGGCGCTGCTGGGGCTGCTGCGGTTCCGGCAGGCGGCCTAGCTTCGGTATTCCTCCCTCTCCCTCCGGGAGAGGGCCGGGGTGAGGGCAGCGCGCCGCCCCATCCCTCTGCTCAGGTCTCCCGCAGCCAGTGGAAGGTCATGGCCGGCGCGGACAGCCGGAAGCGCAGCCGCCCGTAGAGGTTCAGCACCCGGTGGTTGCGCGCCACCACGCTGGTGCGGATGCGGCTGGCGCCCGCATCGCGGGCGTGGGCCAGCATCGTCGCCCACACGCGCGCCCCGTAGCCCTGGCCCTGCTTGTCCGGCGCCACCGCCGTGAGGTGCCAGTAGCAGGTGCCGTCCTCGAGCTGTTCGACGATGAAGAAGGCGATCGCGTCGCGCCCTTCGCGGATGACCAGCAGCCTTTGCCGCGCGTGCCCGAGGCTGCTGCGCACCCAGTTCTGGTAGCGCCGGTCGCCCAGGCCGCGCGGCAGCCGCGGGTCCACGTGGAAGCGCTCGTTGGCGAAGGCCTGCCCCGCCACCTCCACCGCCCAGGCAAGGTCCTGGTCGGTGGCACCGTGCACCGTCAACCCGCCGGGTGCCGCAAGGGTGGCTTGCTGCAGGTCCGGGAATTCCGGCTGGAACAGCATCTCGATGAAGCGAAAGCCGTGCTGCTCCAGGAACATCGATTCCCGCAGGCAGTCGTGCGGCAGCCGGCAGCTGGCGAAGGGGCTGCCGGCGGCGTCGCGGGCCGCCTCGAAGCGCGGCATGAGCGCTGCCGCCTTGCGCGCGTCGCGCACCTGGATCCCGGTGACCTGCAGCACCGGGGCGCCGAACACGGCCGTGTCCCACGGCGCTTCCGACCAGGCGAGCTGCAGGGCGTCTTCGGCGATGCAGCCGGCAAGCGGCGGGTGTTTCTCAGCGGGCATGGAACCTCGGCGTCCGACAGGGCGCCGGGCAATTTACCATGCGCTCCGCCCGCCACAGCATCACCCCCAGCAGCACCCACAACGCCACCCCCACCCCCGGCGCCGCCCACCCCGCCGCGCGGTGCGGCGCGACGAACCGGACCTTCATCTCCCACTGGCCCGCCGGCAGCGACCAGCTGCGGAACCCCAGCGCGGACTCCGGCTCGATGCGCAGCGTGCGGCCCGGTTCGCACCCGCTGCGGCAGGCCAGCGTCGCGCTCCATCCTGGCCAGTGGACTTCGTTCTCCACCATCCGCTGCGGCGCGGGCAGGTCGACCAGGTAGGTCGCCGCGGCCGAATCGGCGGAGGCGCAGGACACGCCCGCGACGGCCGGCGCAGCAGCGAGCATGCGCGCCTGCGCGGCGCCGTCCGCGGGCGGCAGCGCCACCATGCGCCAGGACTGGCGCGCGAACTCCCGCAGGTGCTCGTCCGCCAGGATCTTCTTGTGCGGCACCAGCTTGATGCCGTGGTCCTGCAGGTGCGGCTCGCCGGTGTAGTAGCCGGCCCAGCGCGCCGGCCCCGGCGGTGGGTCGCGCCGCGTGCCGCGGCAGGCGTTCGCGTCCAGGCGCTGCGCCAGCGATGCGCGCGCGGCCTGGAACGGGCCGATCGACGCCTCGAGCCAGGGCACGCCGTCCTGCACCGGCGGCGCGAAGGAGCGCTGGCCCTGGTGCACCCGGCCCCAGTCGGCCGTGGTGAGCAGGGCGAGCGTGAGCAAGGCCAGCGGCCAGTGTTGCCGCAGCGGCGCCTGCGTCAGCGCCAGCATCGCCGCGCCGGCCAGCACGCAGAGCATCACCACCTGCGCATTGCGGAAGGGCCCGGGCGACCGCAGCTGGTACAGGAGCAGCATGCCGGCCAGCAACGCGAGCGCACCGAGCACGCGCCGCGCGTGAGCGGGCCGCACCTGCCAGCGCGGCCAGCTGCATGCGGCCGCCACCGCCACGAGCATGAGCTGCGCGACGCGGTCCTGCGCCGAGTGGGGCCGCGCCAGGCCCAGCAGGTGCACGCCCGCGAGCAGCAGGCCGGCCAGTGCCAGCGGCCACAGCCGCCACTTCGGCGCGTCGGCGGCGGGAAGGTCCAGCCAGTGCACGCCCGCCAGCACCAGCCCGAGAACGACGAAGCCCCGGTAATCCGCCATGACGAAGCGGCTCAGGCCCGCCGGCGGCACGATGGCGCGCAGCAGCTGGTGCAGCGGCCCGGCCGCAAGCAGCAGCGCCAGCAAGGCGCACCAGAGCGGCCAGCGGGGCAGCTCACGCAGCCGGCCCGCCGCGGCCAGCACCAGCGCCAGTCCCGGCAGGGCCAGGAACAGCGAGCGCATCGACACGTCGTGCGCGAAGAAGCTGCCGTCCACGGGAAAGGCGAGCGCGAGC
>DASWUI010000378.1:0-5387 GCA_036401715.1 Ramlibacter sp.
GTGCGCCACGGCCTGCGCCGCATCGAGCACGGTGAACGCGCCGGCTTCGGCCGCCAGCGCCAGCAGCGCCTCGTAGGGCGGGCGCTCCCCGGTAGCGTTGGCGCAGGCCGTGACGGCGAACACGCGCGTGCGCGGCCCGAGCAGCCGCGCGAGATCGTCCGGGTGCAGGCAGCCGTCCGCATCCGGCCGCAGCACCAGCAGCCGGGCACCGCTGCGCCGCGCCGCCATTTGCCAGGGCACCAGGTTGGCATGGTGCTCCAGCGCGGTGGTGACGATCTCGTCGCCCGCGCGCAGCACCGGCAGGCCCTGCCCCGCATCCGAGAGGCCGGCCGCCACCAGGTTGAGCGATTCGGTGGTGCCCGAGGTGAACACCAGTTCGTGGTCCCCGGTGGCGCCCAGGAAGCGCTTGAGCCTGGCACGGGCCTCCTCGAAAGCGTCGGTGGCGCGCTGGCTCAGCGTGTGCACGCCGCGGTGGATGTTGGCGCGGCTGCCCTGCTCGAAAGCCTCCATCGCCTCGCGAACGGAACGCGGCATGTGGGTGGTCGCCGCGTTGTCCAGGGAGGCGAGCGGATGTCCGTTCACCTGCTGCGCCAGGCCGTCGAAGGTGCCGGCCAGCGCGCGGCTCGCCAGCAGTTCACCCATGGGACACCCCCAGCTCGCGCGCGAGCGCGGCCTCCAGCAGCGGCTCCAGCCGCAGCGCGGCCGGCAGTGGCGAATCGTCGATGGCGGCATCCAGCACCGAACGCGCCAGCCCGCCGAGGATCAGTCCCTTGGCCGTGGCCTCGTCGAGGCCGCGCTGGCGCGCATGGAACAGCGCCTCCTCGGGCAGCGATCCCCAGGTGGCCCCGTGCGCCGCCTGCACCTGGTCGTGGTGGATCTCCAGGTGCGGCCGCAGCACGATGCGGGGTTGTCCCGCCATCGGGATGCCGCGCAGGCGCTGGCGGGCCTGCGCTTCGTCGCTGCCGGCGGCAATGCGGGTGTGCGCGCTGGCCACCATGCGCGCCGCCGCGCCCGGCAGCGCCAGCACCTCCGCGTTGCTGCGCGACCGCGCGGCCGCATGGCGCGCCAGCACCTGCTGTTCGAGCGCTCCCGTGGCGCCCAGCAGCACGCCGGCGACATGCGCCGCGGCGCCCTCGCCCTGCAGCTCCAGCAGGTTGCGCTGCAGGTGGTAGTCGCCCGTGGACGCCAGCAGGCACTGCGCGTACGTCGCGTCGCGCTGCAGCCGCACGTGCACGTGGTGGGCCAGGCGGTCGCCGGGCGCACCCAGCGCAACGCGCAGGTGCTGCAGGCTCGCTCCCTGGGCCAGGCGGACGTGCACCTGCAGGTTCTGCACCAGGCCCGCCGCGCGATCGCGCGGATGCGACTCCAGCAGCACGCAGCGCGCGCCGGGCTGCAGCTCCAGCACCAGCAGCGGGGCCTCCACGGCCGCGCCCGGGCGATGCTCGACGTGCAGCAGCGTCGGCGGCGCGTCGGCCGCGGCGCGGTCCACGCGCAGGCGCAGCGCATGCCGCACCAGCGCGCGATGCGCCCAGGCGAAGGGGGCCGCCTCGTCCTCGCCGGGGGCAGGCAATCCGGAGAAGACACTGGCCCGCTGCACCGGATTGCCCGCATCGAACCAGCGCACGCCCACCGTGCCGCCGGGGCCGTCCACGGGAAGTTCCAGCACGGACCAGCCCGAGGCCGGCACGGCGGCGCCCGTGACGGGTTCCTCGCCCAGCCACACCTCGGCGGGCGGAGGCGGCAGGTGCCGGAACAGCTCCGCCTTGCGCGGAATCCAGCCGTGCGCGGCCAGGTGCGCGCGTGCGGCGGCGGCATGGTCGATCGCGTGCTCCATGCTCAGGCCTCGACGGGTTCGGGGGCCGCCGTGTAGCCGGTGCGCGCGATCTCGCGCACCAGTTCGATGCCGCCGCTCTGCGCGATGCGTCCCTGCTCCAGCCGCAGCACCGCGTCGGGCGCGAGCGACTCGATCAGCTGCTGGTAGTGCGACACGACCAGGAAGCCCGTGCCCTGCGCGCGCAGCGCCCGCACCAGGTCCACCGTGGCGCGCACGCCGTCCACGTCCATGCCGGAATCGATCTCGTCCAGGATGGCCAGGCGCGGGCGCAGCATGGCCAGCTGCAGCAGCTCGTTGCGCTTGCGCTCGCCCCCGGAGAAGCCCTCGTTCACCGGGCGGTTCAGCATCGCGTCCGGCAGCCCGAGCTGCTTCGCGGCGGCGCGCGCCTCGCCGAGGAAGTCGTAGGCGTCGAGGGGCGCGTCGCCGCGCGCTTCCCGCACCGCGTTGACGGCCGTGCGCACGAACAGGTTGTTCTTCACCCCGGGGATGTCGGGCGGTGCCTGGAAGGACAGGAACAGGCCGGCGCGCGCGCGGGCCTCGACGTTCATGGCCAGCAGGTCTTCGCCGCCGAGCCAGGCGCGGCCGCCGGTCACGCGGTAGCGCGGGTGGCCGGCCAGCGCCAGGCCCAGCGTGCTCTTGCCGCTGCCGTTGGCGCCCATCAGCACCACGACGCCGCCGGCGGGCACCTGCAGGGAGACCGACTGCAGCACGGCCGTGTCGGCGATGGCGACGCGCAGGTCCGCGACCTGCAGCAGCGGGGGGAGGGTTTGCATGCTCATGTTTCCTTGTTCCTTGCGCGCGTTCAGCCGACGGCGCCTTCCAGCGAGACGGCCAGCAGCCCGCGCGCCTCCAGCGCGAACTCCATGGGCAGCTCCGCCAGCACCGACTGGCAGAAGCCGCCGACGATCAGCGCCGTCGCTTCGTCCGCCGCGATGCCGCGCTGCTGGCAATAGAACAGCCGCTCCTCGGAGATGCGGGTGGTGGTGGCCTCGTGTTCCACGGTGGCGTCGCTGCGCGCCGCCTCGACGTAGGGGAAGGTGTGGGCGCCGCAGTTGGGGCCGATCAGCAGGGAGTCGCATTGCGTGTGGTTGCGCGCGCCTTCCGCGCCCGGCGCGACGCGCACCAGCCCGCGGTAGCTGTTGTGCGCATGGCCGGCGCTGATCCCCTTGGCCACGATGCGGCTGCTGGTGTTGCGGCCGATGTGGATCATCTTGGTGCCGGTGTCGGCCTGCTGGAAATGGTTGGACACCGCCACCGAGTGGAACTCGCCGCTGGAGTCGTCGCCGCGCAGCACCACGCTGGGGTACTTCCAGGTGATGGCCGAACCGGTCTCGATCTGCGTCCAGGCGATGCGCGAGCGCTTGCCCGCGCACAGCCCGCGCTTGGTCACGAAGTTGTAGATCCCGCCGCGGCCGCGCTCGTCGCCCGGGTACCAGTTCTGCACGGTCGAATACTTGATGCGCGCGTCGTCGTGCGCCACCAGTTCCACCACCGCCGCGTGCAGCTGGTGCTCGTCGCGCTGCGGCGCGGTGCAGCCTTCCAGGTAGCTCACCTCGCTGCCGGCCTCGGCGATGATCAGCGTGCGCTCGAACTGGCCGGTGTTGCGGGCGTTGATGCGGAAGTAGGAGGACAGCTCCATCGGGCAGCGCACGCCCGCGGGAACATGGACGAAGGAGCCGTCCGAGAAGACGGCCGAATTCAGCGCGGCGTAGAAGTTGTCGCCGGGCGGCACCACCGAGCCGAGGTAGCGCTCCACCAGCTCCGGGTGGTGTTCCACCGCGTGCGAGAAGGAGCAGAAGATCACGCCCACTTCGGCCAGCTGCTCGCGGAAGGTGGTGCCCACCGAGACGCTGTCGAACACCGCATCCACCGCCACGCCGGCCAGCCGCGCGCGCTCGTGCAGCGGCACGTTCAGCTTCTCGTAGGTCTCCAGCAGCTTGGGGTCCACTTCCTCCAGGCTCTTGGGCCCGTCCTTCAGCGACCTGGGCGCGGAGTAATAGGACAGCGCCTGGAAATCGGGCGTTTCCATGCGCAGCTGTCCCCAGTCGGGCGGTGTCATGGCCTGCCAGCGCTCGAAGGCCGCCAGCCGCCAGCGCAGCAGGAACTCGGGCTCGCGCTTGCGCAGGGAGATCGCGCGCACCGTCTGCTCGTCCAGGCCGGGCGGCAGCGCGTCGGACTCGACGTCGGTGACGAAGCCGTGGCGATAGGCTTGCTGCAGGGCGCGTTCCAGGGGCGCGGCGGTTTCAGGCATGGAGGCGGACTCCGGTGGGCGCGGCGCGCCGCGGGGTGGAGGCTTCGTCGAACATGCGCACCAGCGCGGCCCGGTCGCGCAGCAGCACGTGGCGGCCGCTCACGTCGACCAGCCCGCGGTGTTGCAGCAGGGAGAAGGTGCGACTGACCGTTTCCAGGTTCAGCCCCAGGTAGCTGCCGATCTCGCCGCGCGACATGCGCAGGTGGAATTCGGCGGCGGAGTAGCCGCGCGCCTGCAGGCGCCGCGACAGGTTCAGCAGGAAGGAGGCGAGCCGCTGTTCCGCGCTCATGCACGCCAGCAGCAGCGCGAGCTTCTGCTTGCGCACCAGCTCGCGGCCGATCAGGCGCGGCAGCAGCTGGCCGAGCTTGTAGGGGTCGCGGCGCCCCTCGGCGCCGTAGGGCAGGACGACCACCTCGGAATCCTCCAGCGCGGTCGCGCGGCTCACGTGGCGGCCGTGGGCCAGGCCGTCCAGGCCCACCACGTCGCCGGCCAGCTGGAAGCCGGTCACCTGCTCGTAGCCGTCCGGCCCCGCGAGCACCGTCTTGAAGGTTCCGGAGCGCACCGCGACGATGCCTCGGCAGGGCTCGCCTTCGCGGAACAGGATCTCGCCCCGCAACAGCCTGCGGCGCGGGGAGGCGGGGCCGGCCGCCTGGTCCGCGTTCGCGAGCTCGCAGGGCAGGCTCGGGTCGTCGGACGCGCAGGCCGAACAGGTCGCCGGCGGGACGCGCTCGGCACGGGTCGCCACTGCATTCATGGCTGCACCTCCACGGCCTGCGGATCGCGCGCCAGCACGATCACGCCGGGATCGTCCGCATGCTCCAGCAGCAGGCGCCGCACCCGGTCCTGCCAGGCCGCGCGGAAGCTTTCCTGTTCCTGAGGCGAGGCCTGGCCGCGCAGGCACGGCCCCATCAGTTCGGCCGCGCGCGGATCGCCCGGCACGCCCGCGAGTTCGGCGGACACGCCCACGCCCTCGCCGGTGTCCAGGCGGGTGAAGCGCATCTGCGTGGGCAGCGGCACGCCGTAGGCCAGCAATCCCTGCCGCACGAAGCGGCCGGCGATGCCGTGGAATCCGCCCTCGCCGGCGGCACCGGTCAGGTAGCCCGCGACGGTGCCGATCACCCCCGTCACGCCCTGCCCGGCCGCTTCGCGCAGTTCCACGCGCAGCTCGCCTCGGCGCGGCAGCGCCTGCGGATACAAGGCCCGCAGCGCAGCCCGCGTCATGAGGAAGGCACTGGCGACGGTGGGACAGGAGTGGCCCGCCAGCCGCACGACGTCGGCGTAGCGGTAGTCCATGACGCCGTC
>DASWUI010000379.1:0-13324 GCA_036401715.1 Ramlibacter sp.
CGATACCGGTATCGCTCACCTCGAACAGCAGGCAGATACGGTCATCCGCCTGGTCCAGCACCTGGCAGTGGACACTGACCCGGCCCTGCTCGGTGAACTTGACGGCATTGGACACCAGGTTGAGCAGGATCTGCCGCAGGCGCGCGGCATCGCCGCGCACCCGGGGCGGTGTCGCGCCGGCCAGCTCCAGTTGCAGCCCTTTCTTCAGCGCCACTTCGCGCACCAGGTTCAGTGCATGGCCGGCCTCGAGGCGGGGATCGAAGTCCACCAGTTCCAGGTCGAGGTGACCGGCCTCGATCTTGGAGAAATCCAGGAAATCATTGAGCAGGTGCAGCAGGGCCTCGCCGGAACGCCGCGCGAGTTCCGCATACGGGCGCTTTTCCTCGTCCAGCGGACCGTCCAGCAGCAGGCCGTTGAAGCCGATGACGCCGTTCAGGGGCGTACGGATCTCGTGGCTCAGGGTGGCCAGGAACTGGCTCTTCGCCGCGTTGGCCGCGTCGGCGGCATCGCGCGCGATGCGCAGCTCCTGCTCGGCCTGCTTGCCCTGCGTGATGTCCCGGTTGGTGCCCACCATGCGCAGCGGCGCCCCGTCGGCTGCCCGTTCGGCGACGCGGCCTTCGCTGTGGATCCACAGCAGGCTGCCGTCGTTGCGCTTGACGCGGTGCTGCACCACGTAGCGCGGCGACTCGCCGCGCAGCACGGTGGCGAGCGCCTCGCGCACCCCGGGCACGTCCTCCAGGGGCACCAGCTGCAGCAAGGCGCGCGAGGTGCAGCGCGTCTCCCGGGGCTCGCCCCCCAGCATGGCGGCCCATTGCTCGGAGAGGTAGACCGTCTGCGCGGGCACGTCCAGGTCCCACAGCGCCAGGCCCGAGCCTTCCAGGGCGCGGTGCAGGCGCTCCTCGCTGCGCTGCAGCGTTTCCTGGCTGGCCTGCAGTTGCGCTTCGTGCCGCACCTGCTCGCCCACGTCCTCCACCGAGCCCACGTAGCCGCCGGTGGAGCCGTCGGGCAGCCGAACGGCCTGCGCCCGCACGCGCACGTTCACGGTGATGCCGTCGCGCCGCACGGCGCGGTAGGTGTGGTCGAACAGGGTGCCCGCGGCGGCGGCGGCGTACCACAGGGACACCACGCCCGCGCGATCCTGCTCGTGCACGCTGCCGACCCAGTGGTCGCCCAGCAGGTCCTGCGGGGCGCGGCCGAAGATGCCGGCGCCCGCCGGGTTCACGTAGATCACCTTGGCGCTGGCATCGGTGTGGAAGATGCCGATCGGGCAGCTTTCCGACAGCTCGCGGAACATCTGCTCGCTGGAGGAATGCAGGTTGCGGTGCGCCGCCTGGCGCATCAGCAGCGACTGCATCGCGGCCACGGCCAGCTCCTGCAGCGCGCGCCGCTGGTGCTCCAGCAGCCCGCCCAGGCGCGGCGCCCGGTCCAGCACGCACAGGGTGCCGACCACGTAACCGTCCGCCGTGACCAGCGGTGCGCCCGCATAGAAACGCAGCGCGAGCTCGCCGGTCACGCAGGGCTTGGCGGACACCCGCGGGTCGGCCAGGGTGTCGGGGATCTCCAGGTAGGTGGAGGATTCGACCACCAGCGTGCAGATCGACTCCTCGCGCGGCATCTGCCCCAGGAGGGGCACGCCGTACTGCGCCTTGGTCCACTGCCGGCGCTCGTCCAGCAGGTTCAGCACGGCGCTGGCGGTGCCGCAGGCCGCCGCCGCGCTGCGCACGAGGCTGTCCAGCAATGCCTCGGCCGGGGTGTCGAGGATGCCGAGCCCGCGCAGCGCCTCGACGCGGCGCGCTTCGCGTTCCTGCGGCGTGGGAGGGGTGGGGGTCGGGTTCACACCCCCCACTCTACCGTGCCAGCGTGGAGGCCCCGAACAGGCTCTGGATGAACTCCACCGCCAGTTCGGCCGTGCGGTTGCGCACGTCCAGCGCCGGGTTGATCTCCACCACGTCCAGCGAGCCGAGCCGCCCGGTGTCGGCGATCATCTCCATGCACAGCTGCATCTCGCGGTAGGTGGGGCCGCCCCGCACGCCGGTGCCGACCCCGGGCGCTTCCATCGGGTCCAGGCAGTCGAGGTCGAAGCTCACGTGGATGTGCGTGTCCTCGTCCACGTCCTGCAGCACCTCGGTCATGGTGTTGCGCATCCCGTGCTCGTCGATGTGGCGCATGTCGAAGACCTGCAGGCCCAGCATCCGGATCGCCTCCTTCTCGTCGGCGTCGACGCTGCGGATGCCGATGAAGTCGATGCGGTCGGCATCCACCGCCGCGCGCTCGCCGCTCCAGCCCACCAGGTCGGACGGGCCATGCCCCAGCAGGCAGGACACGGGCATGCCGTGGATGTTGCCGCTGGGACTGATCGTTTCGGTGTTCACGTCCGTGTGCGCGTCCAGCCAGATCACGCGCAGGTTCTTGCGCTCCTGCCGGCACTGCCGCGCCACCGCGCTGATGGAGCCGATGGCCAGGCAGTGGTCGCCCCCCATCAGCAGCGGCACGTGGCCCATCGCCAGCGAAGTGGACACCGCGTCGAACACGGCGCGATTCCACTGCACCACCTCCGGCAGGTGGCGGATGCCGTTGACCGGCGCGTGCCAGGGATTCGGCGGGCCCGCGAGGTTGCCGCGGTCGATCACCTCGAAGCGGTGCGCGCGCAGCGCTTCCGCGAGGCCCGCGACGCGCAGGGCATCCGGCCCCATGCCCGCGCCGCGCACGCTGGCGCCTACGTCCGTGGGTGCACCTATGAGGCTGACAGTGGTCATCTCGCGCGTCTCCGGCTGGGCTCAGCGCGCATTGTGTCGCAAGCACCGGGCAGCCGGGCCGATTGCTACAGGATGCATCCATCACCCCAATGGCAGGGTTCGGATCCGGAGAATGGTTCGCACCAGTCACAGGGAGAAACACGAATGCTGGCAATGAATTACCGCGGCCCGTATCGCGTGCGGGCCGCGCAGAAGGCGGAGCCCCGGATCGAGCACCCCAACGACGCCATCGTGCGGGTCACGCGCTCCTGCATCTGCGGGTCGGACCTGCACCTCTACCACGGGCTGGTGCCCGACACCCGCGTGGGGCAGACCTTCGGCCACGAGTTCACCGGCATCGTCGAGGAGGTCGGTCCGTCGGTGCAGAACCTCAGGAAAGGCGACAAGGTGCTGGTGCCCTTCAACATCTTCTGCGGCACCTGCTACTTCTGCAAGAAGGAACTGTTCTCCAACTGCCACAACGTCAACCCCGAAGCCACGGCGGTGGGCGGCATCTACGGCTACTCGCACACCACCGGCGGCTACGACGGCGGCCAGGCCGAGCTGGTGCGGGTGCCGATGGCCGACGTCGGCCCGACCGTGCTGCCGCCGGACCTGGACGAGGACGACGCCGTGCTGCTGACCGACGCCTTTCCCACCGGCTACCAGGCGGCGGAGATGGGCGGCATCCAGGAAGGCGACACGGTGGTGGTGTTCGGCGCCGGCCCGGTCGGGCTGTTCGCGGCCAAGTCGGCCTGGCTGCTCGGCGCCGGCCGCGTCATCGTCGTCGACCACCTCGAGTACCGGCTGGAGTTCGCGCGCCAGTTCGCGCAGTGCGAGATCGTCGACTTCAAGGAAGTGGACGACATGGCCATCCACATCAAGAAGATGACCGACTGGCTCGGTGCCGACGTCTGCATCGACGCCGTCGGCGCCGAAGCGGTGGGCAACGCGCTGCAGCACCTCACGGGCGTGAAGCTCAAGCTGCAGGCCGGCTCGGCCACCGTGCTGCACTGGTGCATCAACTCCGTGCGCAAGGGCGGCACGGTCTCCATCGTCGGCGTCTACGGACCGACCTTCAACATGGTGCCGATCGGCAACGTGGTCAACAAGGGCCTGACGCTGCGCGCCAACCAGGCGAGCGTCAAGCGCCACCTGCCCCGGCTCATCGAGCACATCCAGGCCGGCCGCATCAGGCCCAGCGAGGTGATCACGCACCGCTTCCCGCTGGAAGCGGTCTCCGACGCGTACCACATCTTCTCCAGCAAGCTGGACAACTGCATCAAGCCGGTGCTGCTGCCGGCCCTGCACTGAACGGAGGCCGCATGAGCAACCACCCGGAAGACACCACGGTCTACGTCGAGAACACCGAGCCCCAGGACCGCCAGAAGCAGCCGCCCTCCGGCATCCAGGGCTGGGGCGCGGACCTCGACCCGGCGGCGCGGCCGGCGGTGCCGATGGAGCGCACTCCGCCGCGCTTCATCCGGCCGCACTACGACGAGCCGGAGCACCAGCCGCACACGGTGGAGGTGCTCCATTCCACCGAGCGGCCGGGGCTCACCCCGGTGTTCGGCACCAGCACGCCGCCTTCCGGCGTGTCGGGCCTGATCCGCAGGGGCGCCTACCGCTTCAGCGAGAACGACCTGCGGCACTGGCTGATGCTGCTGTTCGCCGACCGCGTGAACGTGGTCGAGGGGATCATCGACGATCTCGCGCACGGCCACGTGCCCAACCTGTTCACCGAGATGGGCGGGCCGGCCGAATGGAAATACAACCGCAACGGCTTCCTGCGCAAGGCCTTCATCGCCGGGGCCGTGGTCGGGGTGCTGCTGTACATGAACGAGCGGCGGCGCCGTCGCTGACACCGCGAAAGGGATCCATGGAAACCACGAACATCGGAATGAACCGCACCGGCGCGAAGCTGTCGCCGGCCGGCACGCAGGCGATGACGGAAGCCGTCAACGAGCTCGCGCCGCCGGAGCCGATCGACAACGCGGCGACGGACGCGGAACGGCTGGTCTACATCAACGAAGCCGAATCCGTCGGCTCGGTGCCGCCGCCCGCGTCGGTCAAGGGCGTGCTGAAGGCGGGCATGGCGAAGGTGAAGGGCTCGCACCCCAGCGTGTTCTTCGACAAGCTCGGCGAACGCATCGCCTTCGAACGCGGCGGCGTGCGCCTGTACGAGGCGCTGATCGTCAAGCACCAGGCGGTCGGGCAGATGGGGCAGGAGATGCTGCCCCCGGCCGAGGAAGTCATGGACTTCTCGGCCGAAGGCATGTTCCTGCTGGCGCCGGTGCAGGGCGAGCGCCCGGCCGAGACGCTGGCGCGCATCCGGGGCGAGGAGCTGGAGCACTTCCACATGCTGTGCCAGTCCATGGAGCAGCTGGGCGGCGACCCGACCGCCATGACGCCCTGCGCCGACGTGCAGGCCACCGCCTCCATGGGCATCGTGCAGGTGCTGACCGACCCGCGCACCACGCTGGCGCAATGCCTCAACGCCATCCTGACGGCCGAACTCACCGACAACGCGGGCTGGGAACTGCTGATCACGCTGGCCGAGGACGCCGGCGAGTACGAACTGGCCGGCCGCTTCCTCGGTGCCCTCGCGCAGGAGCAGGAGCACGTGGCCGTCATCAAGGGCTGGCTCACCGCGCTGCTGTCGCAGGGCGCGGGCACGCCCGCCGTCTGAGGAGGAACACGACATGGTCAACCTGCTGAAGGACAAGGGCACGCCCCTGGCGAAACAGAAGTTCACCTGGAAGGAACTGGTCGGCAAGCCGATCAGCAAGCTGGACGACGACGCGTTCACGCGCGTTCGCATCATCCTGCTCAACGGCCTGGAGCTGGACGCGCTGCGCACCAAGCAGGTCGCGTTGCGCTGCAACCGCGACGCCCGCGTGCCGATCGCGCAGCTGATGCGCATCGAGCAGCACCAGGCGACGGCGATCAACTGGCTGGTGGGCGCCGACCACTCGCCGATCGAGACGACCATAGGCTACGAGCAGACCGCCATCGAGGTGACCGCCTCGGTCGCGCAGCTGGAGCCCGACCCCTACCTGGCGCAAGGCTACCGCTACGCGCTGCTGGAGGACTTCGACCACCTGTACCGCTACAGCGCGCTGCTGGACCGCCTGGAAGGCAAGGACGCCAACAACATCACCCAGGGCTACACCGACATCGTTCCGGCGCGGGCGACGCTGTACCACCACCGCGCGCCCGAGCACGAACTGCTGGAACCCTACGGGCCCGACGCGGCGCTGGCGACCAGGCTGCATGCGCTGACGCTCACCGGGGGCGAGTACCAGACGCACGACTACTACATGAACATCGGCCCGGTGTTCGCCGACCCGGTCGCGCGCCAGCTGTACGCGGAAATCGCATCGGTGGAGTCGCAGCACATCACCCACTACGGCTCCATGATCAACCCGGAGGAGAGCACGCTGGAGAAGCTGCTGGTGGGCGAGGCCTGCGAGGTGTGGAACTACGCCGGTGCCGCCGCGCAGGAGACCAACCCGCGCATCAAGGCGATGTGGGAGCGCTTCCTCGACTACGAGCTGGGCCACCTGCAGGCGGCGATGCAGCTGTTCAGGGAGGTCGAGCGGCGCGACCCGGCGGAAGTGCTGGGGGACGGCACGCTGCCGCCCTTCATCGAGTTCAGGAGCCAGCGCGAGTTCGTGCGGCGGGTGGTCGAGACCGAAACCCAGCTGCGCAAGAACGGCACCGACTTCGTCGACGAGGCGCAGGAAGGCAGGAGTTCCCTGGCCTACCGCGAGCACATCAACTCGCAGGGCTCGCCTTCGGAAAGCGTGTCGGCGACCTACAGCTGGATGCCGGGCACCGAGCTGATGCGCATGCGCTCGGAGCGGGAAGAGGCCTGAAGCCCCGTCGTCCCGCGCGCCATCGTCATTCCCGCGCGCCATCGTCATTCCCGCGTGCCATCGTCATTCCCGCGCAGGCGGGAATCCAAAGCGTCCGCATCGAAGCTGCCCGCACGCGGGCAGTCCCACGACGCCTCGGGACTCCGCCTGCGCGGGGCTGACGGGAGCTAGGCCACCTCCAGCCGGAACGCCGCCCTGCGCTCCCCCACCGGCGCGCCCTTGATGCTGGCGATGGTCTCGTTGCGCCAGGGCCGCAGCGCCGCGCGCTGTGCCTCGTCCAGCCAGCCCAGCTGGTCCAGCGCCTCCACCGTCGCGGCGTACAGCGCCAGCTTGTTGCCGTCGGCGATCTTCAGCGCCAGCGCTTCGCCGCGGCTGCGGCTCGCCACCACCTGCACGCCCTCGGCGCCTACCTTGGTGACCCAGTCGCCGCGGCCCGCCTGCATGAAGGCGAGGTCGTTGCGGCCGGTACCGGAGACCAGCTCGGGGTGCGCCGTCATCGCACCGGCGATGGCTTCGAAGCTCTCCCCGAAGCGGGGATCGCGCGTGCCGCCGGCCAGCCGCGCGAAGCCCTGCGCCAGGTTCGCCAGGGGCATCGCGTAGTTCGGGGCCGAGCAGCCGTCGATGCCCATGGCGAGCTGGTGCTCCTGCAGCCCCACGGCCGCGGCCACCGCGCTGCGGATGGCCTGCTGCAGGGGATGCGCGGGATCGAGGTAGGTGTCGAGGTCCACCTCGTGCTGTACGCAGTACGCGAGGAAGCCGCCGTGCTTGCCGCTGCAGTTGTGGTGGCGCTCGTCGTAGCTGCCGGGCGCCGGCGGCGGATAGGCGCCCAGCTCCGCGAACATGGGCACGTGGCAGCCGCATTGCAGGCGCCGGTAGCCGACGCCGGCCTTGCCCAGGATCTGCTCCACCTGCTGCACGTGCATGGGCTCGCCGCTGTGGCTGGCGCACAGCAGCGCCAGGTTCGCGGGCGTGAGCCCGAAGTGCTGCATGCCGCCGCCCTGCACGAAGGGCAGCGCCTGCAGCGGCTTGAGCGTCGAGCGGGTGAAGGTGACCCAGTGGGCGTCGCCCGCCTGCGCGCGCACGCGTCCGGCCGCATCGCTGACCGCGAGCGCGCCGAAATGCACGCACTCCCGCGTGCCGCCGCGAAGGGTTTCGACCAGGGGAACGAGATCTGCCATGCCCCGATTCTGCTCCCCCTCCCCTGCGACAGGCACGCGCGACCCTGCTCCCTCTCCCCCTCCGGGAGAAGGCTGGGGTGAGGGTCATGCGCGGCACAATCCCGTCCATGACCGAACTGCGCTCTCCCCTCCAGGCCCAGGTCGTCCAGTGGCTCGTCGCCCCCGGCGACCCGGTGCGCGCGGGCGACGTGGTCGTGATCCTCGAAGCGATGAAGATGGAGCACGAGGTGCGCAGCCACGCCGAAGGGCGGGTGCGCGAGCGCCTGTTCGGGCAAGGGGAGACGGTGCAGGAGCGGGAGGTGCTGCTGACGATCGAGGCTGCGCCGCTCCCTGCCCCCACCCCAACCCTCGCCCAGAGGGGGAGGGCGAAGGAGACCCCCTCACCCTCTGGGGAAGGGCCGGGGTGCGGGCAGCCGCGACCCGACCTCCAGCGTGTCCTCGACCGCCACGCCCTCACGCTCGATGCCGCGCGCCCCGAGGCCGTGGAGAAGCGCCATGGCCTGGGCCTGCGCACGGCGCGCGAGAACATCGCGGACCTCTGCGATCCCGGCTCCTTCAGCGAATACGGCGCGCTGGCCGTGGCGGCGCAGCGCAGCCGGCGCGGCGAGGACGACCTGGTGCGCAACACCCCGGCCGACGGCATGGTGACCGGCATCGCGCGCATCAACGGCGCGCTGTTCCCGCCCGAGCGCTCGCAGGCGGCGGTGATGGCCTACGACGCGACGGTGCTCGCCGGCACCCAGGGATTCCGCAACCACCAGAAGACGGACCGGCTGCTGGGCATCGCGCTGAAGCACAGGCTGCCGGTGGTGCTGTTCGCCGAAGGCGGCGGCGGCCGGCCCGGTGACACCGACATGCCGGTCGTGGCCGGCCTGCACGTGCCCACCTTCGCCAGCTTCGCGCGCCTGAACGGCCAGGTGCCGGTGATCGGCATCGTCGCCGGCCGCTGCTTCGCCGGCAACGCCGCGCTGCTGGGCTGCTGCGACGTGATCGTCGCCACCGAGGGCAGCAACATCGGCATGGGCGGCCCGGCGATGGTGGAAGGCGGCGGGCTCGGCGTGTTCAGGCCGGAGGAGATCGGCCCCTCCGCCGTGCAGCACGGCAACGGCGTGATCGACGTGCTGGTGCGCGACGAGGCGCAAGCGGTGGCCGCGGCGCGCCACTACCTTTCCTTCTTCCAGGGCAGCATCGCGGCGTTCGAGGCGCCGGATCCGGGGGCGCTGCGGCAGGTCGTTCCCGAGAACCGCGTGCGCGCCTACGACAGCCGCGCCGCACTGCGCGGCATTGCCGACACCGGCTCCCTGCTGGAGCTGCGCACCGGCTTCGGCGCCGGCATCCACACCGCGCTGGGCCGCATCGAAGGCCGGCCGGCCGGCTTGATGGCGAGCAATCCGCTGCACCTCGGCGGCGCGATCGACGCCGACGCCGCCGACAAGGCCGCGCGCTTCATGCAGCTGTGCAACGCGCACGGCCTGCCGATCGTGAGCCTGGTCGACACGCCCGGCTTCATGGTCGGCCCGGCGATCGAGGAGCGCGCCCAGGTGCGGCACGTCAGCCGCATGTTCCTCGCCGCGGCGCACCTGCGCGTGCCCTTCTTCAGCATCGTGCTGCGCAAGGGCTACGGCCTGGGCGCGATGGCGATGGCGGCCGGCGGCTTCCACGGGCCGGAGTTCACCGTCTCCTGGCCCAGCGGCGAGTTCGGCGGCATGGGCCTGGAAGGCGCGGTCCGCCTGGGGTACCGCAAGGAGCTGGAGGCCGTGCCCGAAGGCGCCGGGCGCCAGGCGCTGTTCGAGCGGCTGGTCGCGAAGCAGTACGAAGCGGGGCAGGCCATGAACATGGCCGCCACGCTGGAGATCGATGCCGTGATCGACCCGGCCGAGACACGGTCCTGGCTGGTGCGCGGACTGCAGGCCGCACGCACCGCGGCGCTCGCGCCCGCCGCCCTCGTCGACAGCTGGTAGCCGCTCGCGGCCTCAGGACGCCAGCCGCGGCTGCAGGCCCGCCGGCAGCACCAGCTCGTGCGGGCGCCGCTGTTCCTGCGCCGCCTGCTCCCGCAGGCGAAAGCGCGAGATGCTCTCCAGCAGCGCGTTCGCCTGGGCGCGCAGCATGTCGGTGGCCGCCGAGGCGTCCTCCACCAGCGAGGCGTTCTGCTGCACCACGCTGTCCATCTGCACCACCGCCGCATTCACCTGCGCGATGCCGGAGCCCTGCTCCTGGCCGGCAGCCGCGATCGCGGCGATCAGTCCGGTGACGCGGCCGACGGAGGCGACCACCTCGGCCATGGTCACGCCGGCCTGCCGCGACGGGCGGGTGCCGTCGTCGACCTCGCGCGTGGCGCCTTCGACGAGCGCCTTGATCTCGCGCGCGGCGCCGGCGCTGCGCTGCGCCAGCTGCCGCACCTCGGCGGCGACGACCGCGAAGCCGCGGCCCTGCTCGCCGGCGCGGGCCGCCTCCACCGCCGCGTTGAGCGCCAGGAGGTTGGTCTGGAAAGCGATGCCGTCGATCACGCCGGTGAGCTCGCCGATGCGCCGCGAGGCGGCCGAAATGCGGTCCATGCTGCCGCCCACCTCGCCCACCACGCGCCCGGCATTCACCGCGACGTCCGACGCGCTGCGCGCGAGCGCATCGGCCGATTGCGCGCTCTGCGCATTGAGCTGCACCGTGCTGGTCAGCTCCTCCATCGAACTGGCGGTTTCCTCCAGCGTGCCGGCCTGCGCTTCGGTGCGCGCCGAAAGCTCGCGGTTGCCCGTGGCCAGGTCGCTGGCGCCCTGGAGCACCGCCTGCGCGGCATCGCGGATCTCGCCGATCATGCGGCCCAGCTGCTCCTGCACGGCGGCCAGCGCATGCAGCAGCTGGGTCGCCTCGCCGCCGCGCGTGTCGATCTGCGTGCTGAAGTCGCCGCTGGCCAGGCCGGCCGCGCGCTGGGTCGCATAGCGCAGGGGCCGCGTGACGCGCCGGAAGAACAGCCAGTAGATCAGGCAGGTGCCCACGCCGTTGAGCACCGCGGCGATGCCGACGATGGCCAGCGTGCGCCGTTCGGTGCGGCCGGCCTGCTCCCGCGTGTGGCTGGCCTGCGCCTGCAAGGCCGCGCCGAGCTCGCCGCCGATGCGCGAGAAGCGGCCGAGGGCGATCATCGCGTCGACGTTGCCGACGGACATCTCCTTGCCCTCGCGGAAGGAGCGGGCCGAGCGCGCGAAGGCCGGCCAGTCGGTCCGGGCGGCGGCCAGGCCCTCGTCGAGCACGCCGGCCGCGGCCAGCGCGTCCAGCCGCTCGAGCGCGGCGCCCACCAGCTGCCGCGAGCTGCTGGAGCCGTCGGTGACCAGCACCTCCATGACCGCGCGCTGCAGCCGGTCGACTTCGGCACCGGCGCCGTCCACCGCCGCCGCGCGCCGGTCGTCCTGCTGCATGCGGACCACGCCGTAGGCGACGGCCGAGATCGTGACCATCTGCAGCAGCACGAAGGCCACCCCGGCCAGCAGGGTCGAAGCTCCTCCGAGCGCCGACCACCCGGGGCGCTGGCGCGTGCGTCCGTGCGTCGCGGCCATCGCTTACTCCAGGGGAAGGCCCTTGGCCGTCCAGCCCGCGGTGCCCTCCCGCATCCATTTCACCCTGGTGTAGCCGGCCTGCACCGCGCGGCGCGCCGCCTTGTACGACTTCCAGCCGGCGGGGCCGTCGCTGTAGAACACGACCACGGCCGACTTGTCCGCGGGCAGGCGGGAGAGGTCGAACCGGTCCTTCGCCGCATCGAAGTCGGGCGTGAGCTCACTCTTCTGGTCGTAAGGCAGCGCCACCGCTCCCTTGACGTGGCCCTTGCCGAAATTCACGGCCGATCGCATGTCGAAGAAGGCAGCCTTGCCGACCAGGGCCTGGGCCTGCTGCGGGCCGATCACTTCGGCGCCCTGGATCGACTCGGGCGTGAGCGGCGACTGCTGGGCCAGCAGGATGCCTGACAGCGTGAGCCCGGCGGCCAGCGCGTGGGCACGGACCAGCACGGAGCGGATGCGGGACATGGTCGGTCTCCTGCGCCCGGGGTTCGGACGCGTCCGTCGACACTATCGTTTGTATTTAAATGTTTCAAGCGCCGGCGCAGCCCCGCCGTGAAGGAATGCCGGTTGGGCACGAAAGTTCGCCGACTGCACCGTGCGTAACAACAACCCCACGGACCGGTTGAGCCTGCGTAGCATCGCCGGGTGCCCCGCTCCACACCGACCGCATGACCATCGCCCTCGGCGTCGCCATCGCCCTGATCGCAGCCCTGCTCTACGTCAACCTGAGCGCGGGCGAGCGCCGGGTTTCGCACGAGATCCCGCACCTCTACCCGGTGGACCACCCGCAGTTCTACCGCGCGATGGGCATGCTGCTGGGGCCCGACATCGTCGGCGGCAACAAGGTCCATGCGCTGAACAACGGCGACGAGATCTTCCCGGCGATGCTCGCGGCGATCCGCGGGGCCACCCGCACCGTGCTGTTCGAGACCTTCATCTACTGGTCGGGCGACATCGGCGAGGAGTTCGCGCAGGCGCTGTCGGAACGCGCCCGCGCCGGGGTGAAGGTGCACGTGCTGCTGGACTGGGTGGGCTGCATCAAGGTGGACGACCGGCTGGTGGACACCATGCGCGACGCCGGCGTGGAGGTGCACCGGTTCCATCCCCTGCGCTGGTACAACCTGGGCCGCATCAACAACCGCACCCACCGCAAGCTGCTGATCGTGGACGGCCGCATCGGTTTCACCGGCGGCGTGGGCATCGCGACGCCCTGGACGGGGCACGCCCAGGACGAGGACCACTGGCGCGACTCGCACTACCGGGTGGAGGGACCGGTGGTGGCGCAGATGCAGAGCGTGATGCTGTCCAACTGGAGCAAGACCACCGGCCGCATCCTGCATGGCGAGGAGTACTTCCCGACCCTGGGCGAGGCGGGCACGCAGAAGGCGCAGATGTTCCACAGTTCCCCCAGCGGCGGCAGCGAGAGCATGCAGCTGATGTACCTGATCGCCATCACGGCGGCGGTGAAGACCATCGACATCTCCAGCGCCTATTTCGTGCCCGACGAAATGGCGCGCGTGGCGCTGATCGCCGCGCTCAGGCGGGGCGTGCGCGTGCGCGTGATCACGCCGGGCAGGAAGATCGACCAGAAGACGGTGCGGCACGCCTCGCGCGCGTTGTGGGGCGAGCTGCTGGAAGCGGGCATGGAGATGTACGTCTACCAGCCCACCATGTACCACTGCAAGGTGGTGATCGTGGACGGCCTGCTCGCCTCGGTCGGCTCGACCAACTTCGACCCGCGCTCCTTCCACCTCAACGACGAGGCCAACCTCAACGTCTACGACGCGGAGTTCGCCGCCCACCTGACCGGGGTGTTCGAGCAGGACCTGCAGCGCTGCAAGCGCGCGACCCTGGAGGACTGGCGGCGGCGGCCGGCGCTGGAGAAGGCGCGCGAGCGGGTGGCGGCGCTGCTGTCGCCGGTGCTTTGACGCGGGTCAGGCCCTGAGCGGGCGGGGTGCGAGCAGGCGCCGCAGCAGCAACAGCGCGAG